>NZ_JBSGUP010000517.1:0-5897 GCF_053607985.1 Streptomyces sp. NPDC055078 | reverse complement strand
GGGCGGCCCTTCGCTCAGGCGCTCTCGGGTACCGGCGGGGTCAGGAAGCCTTCGCCTTCTCCGGGGCCGGTGCCGGGGCCGCGGCGGCGACCGCGGCGGGCGCGGGCTTGGCGGCCTCGTAGAACTCCTCGCGCGGGGACTCGATCGCGCCGAGCGAGACGACCTCGCGCTTGAGGAACATCTGCAGCGTCCAGTCCGCGAACACCCGGATCTTGCGGTTCCAGGTCGGCATCGCCATGCCGTGGTAGCCACGGTGCATGTACCAGGCCAGCCGGCCGCGCAGCTTGATCTTCAGCTTGCCCATGACGATCATCGCGACGCCCTTGTGCAGGCCGAGACCCGCGACCGCGCCCTTGTTGGCGTGGCTGTACTCCTTCTGCGGGAAGCCCCGCAGCGCGGAGATCACATTGTCGCCGAGGACCTTCGACTGGCGCAGCGCGTGCTGGGCGTTCGGCGGGCACCAGGCGTTCTCGACACCGGCCTTGCGGGCGGCGACGTCCGGTACCTGGGCGTTGTCGCCGGCGGCCCAGATGTAGTCGGTGCCCTGGACCTGGAGGGTGGTGGAGGTGTCCACATGGCCGCGGGGGCCGAGCGGCAGGCCGTAGCGGGCGAGCGCCGGGTTGGGCTTCACCCCGGCGGTCCAGACGACCGTGTTGGAGTCGACCTCCAGGCCGTTCTTCAGCACCACACGGCCACCGACGCAGGAGTCCATCGATGTCGAGAGGTAGACCTCGACACCGCGGCTCTCCAGGTGCTCCTTGCCGTACGCGCCGAGCTTCGGCCCGACCTCGGGAAGGATCTTGTCGGCGGCGTCGACGAGGATGAAGCGCATGTCCTCGCGCTTGACGTTGGTGTAGTACTTGGCCGCGTCGCGCGCCAGGTCCTCCACCTCGCCGATGGTCTCGGCGCCCGCGAAGCCACCGCCCACGAAGACGAAGGTCAACGCCTTGCGGCGGACGTCCTCATCGGTCGTGGAGTCGGCCTTGTCGAGCTGTTCGAGCACATGGTTGCGCAGGCCGATGGCCTCCTCGATGCCCTTCATACCGATGCCCTGCTCGGCGAGGCCCGGGATCGGGAAGGTCCGGGAGATCGCGCCGAGGGCGATCACCAGGTAGTCGAACGGCAGCTCGTACGCCTCGCCGACCAGCGGTGAGATCGTCGCGACCCTGCGGTCCTGGTCGATGGTGGTGACTCGGCCGGTGAGTACCTCGGCCTTCGGCAGCACGCGTCGCAGCGGGACGACGACGTGCCGCGGCGAGATGCTGCCGGCAGCGGCTTCGGGAAGGAAGGGCTGGTACGTCATGTACGAGCGCGGGTCCACGACCGTGACGGTCGCCTCGCCGTAGCGCATCTTCTTCAGAATGCGCCGCGCCGCGTACAAGCCAACGTACCCACCGCCTACTACGAGGATCCTGGGACGCTCCGTGGTGCTCATGCCATCGAGTATCCACCCCCCTGGGAGGGGGTGCTCGTGAGCCCCTTCACAAGATCAAGGGCAACCTCTGCTACACTGCGCCGCCGCGTGATCGAGTTCATGGCGTCCCGGGGGAACCACAGCACCGGCCCGGACGTTGGGCACCCCTCGTGAGCTGGCCCTTCGAAGTCGCTCCCGAGTGGACCACCGGCCGGGTTCACCCGGCCGAAATATGCTCACAACGGCCCGGGGCGTCCACCATGCGATCCAGCGCCTCCCGGGAGGCGTCCTTTCGGCCATCCATGGCCCCCATCAGGGCCCTTTTCCTTGTGAAGAACTTCACGAAGTTCGTTCACCGGCGACCGACCAGGCGATCCCGTCCAGGATGTCGTGTTCGCTCACCACGACTTCGCGGGCCCCGATCCGCTCCATGACAGCGAGCAGGACGAGTGCGCCGGAGACGATGACATCCACCCGGCCGGGGTGCATCACGGGGATGGCCGCGCGCTGGTCGTGGGTGGATTCGGCCAGGGTCCTGGTGATGTCCGCGACCTGTTCGCGGGAGACGCGCGCATGGTGGATCGCCCCGGAGTCGTAGGCGTCGAGACCGAGCGCGATCGCGGCGACCGTGGTCACCGATCCGGCCAGCCCGACGAGGGTGCGGGCGGCCTCCAGCGGTACGGTCCGGGACGCCAGGTCGAGCGCGGCCCCGATGTCCGCGCGGACGGCGGCCAGCTCGGCGGCGGCGGGCGGATCGCTGCGGATGTGCCGCTCGGTCAGCCGTACGCAGCCGATGTCCACGGAACGCGCGGCCTCCACCCGGTCCCGGCCGACGACGAACTCGGTCGACCCGCCGCCGATGTCCACCACGAGCCGCTCCTCATGACCCGGCAGCTCCCGGGTGGCCCCGGTGAAGGAGAACTCCGCCTCGTCGTCCCCCGAGATCACCTCGGGCTCGACCCCGAGGATGCCGAGGACGCCCCGGACGAACTCGTCCCGGTTCTCCGCGTCCCGGGAGGCGGAGGTGGCGACGAAGCGGATCCGCTCCGCCCCCAGCTCCTTGATCACATCCGCGTACTCCCGGCAGGCGGCGAAGGTCCGCTCCAGCGCCTCCGGGGCGAGCCTTCCGGTGCGGTCGACGCCCTGTCCGAGCCGGACGATGGTCATCCGGCGGTCGAGTTCGGTGAGTGTCCCGGTGCCGGGGTCGGCGTCGGCGACGAGCAGCCGGATGGAGTTGGTACCGCAGTCGACGGCGGCGACGCGCATGGCTGTTGCTCCTTGTGGTCTGCCGCCGCGTCCCGTGGCCGGGTCTCCCGCCGGGGGTCAAGGCCAGGGTGCGGCGGGAGGTCAGGTGGTCCGAGCGGGTTCGCAGGGGGATACGCACGGGCCCTTGCGCCACCACTGCGGCAGCAGCGCGATCGCCTCGTCCCCCAGCGGATTCACCCCCGGGCCCGCCGCCAGCGAATGCCCCACCAGCACATGGAGGCACTTCACCCGGTCGGGCATGCCCCCCGCGCTGGGGAATCCCGCCAGCACTTCGACCGCGTCACGGCGCGCGATGTAGTCCTCGTGCGCCGCGCGGTACGCCGCCGCCAGTTCGGGATCGGTCGCGAGGCGCTCGGTCATCTCCTTCATGACGCCGTTCGCCTCCAGCGTCCCGATCGCCGACGCCGCGCGCGGGCAGGTCAGGTAGTACAGCGTCGGGAACGGCGTGCCGTCGGGGAGCCGGGGGGCCGTCTCCACGACATCCGGCTGTCCGCAGGGGCAGCGGTGCGCGATCGCGCGCAGTCCGCGCGGGGGGCGGCCGAGCTGCTCCTTGAACGCCATGATGTCGGCGTCGGTCGGCTCGGTCGGTTCGGTGCGGGGAGGAGGGGTTTCCATGCCTGCCTTGGCTCTGCGAGGGTGCTGCGGATCTGGCCGCGGGCCGCTGCGGATCTCTACGAATCTCTGCGGGCCGCTGCGAATCTCTGCGGGTCTCTGCGGGTCTCTGCGGATTTCTACGGGACCACCGAATTTTACGGTGCCGTCCGCAGTGCGGGCGGGGCGGGCGTCAGCCACGGTCCGCGTTGTCGACGCCTTCCCAGACGTTCGAGTACCAGGGGCGGTCGGCCGAGTCGTCCTCCCTGCGGCGCTGCTCGGCGGCCGCCTCGGGGTCGATCATCGTGTAGCCGGTCTCCCCGGGCAGCACATAGTGCAGATGCTCCCGGGCCAGCCGCCGGATGTAGAGGTCGTCCTGGAGCCGCGCCTTCTCGTCCCGGAGCCGTTCCACCTGCTGTTCGGCCTCGGCCATCCGGTCGCGCTGCTCGGCCATGTCGGCGCGCTGGGACACGTACTGGCGCATGGGGTAGGCGAGGGCCACCACCAGTGAGCAGACCACCAGGGCGAGAAAGGCGGCGCGTCCGGTGAGCCGGGAGCGGCGGGCCTGGCGGCGGGTCTGGGAGCGGTAGACCCGGGCGGCGGTCTGCTCGCCGAGCAGCCGCAGCCTGGTCGCGGTGGAGAACCGGTCCCGGTCCTTTCCGGCCATGTCGTCCCGCCTCCCCTGCTCTCGGGTTGCTCTCGGGTTGCTTCCGGGGTGCTTCCGGGGTGCTTCCGGGGTGCTTCCGGGGTGCCCCGTACCGTATCCGGGCGTCGTCCTGACGTGCGTACGTCCCCGGATACGGTACGGGACCGCGGCCGGGGACGTACGGACGACTGGCGGGGCCCGGGCCCGGGAACCGCAGGTCCCCGGGCCGGAGCGGCAGCCGCTGGGCCTGAGCGTCAGCCCTGGAAGCGGCGGGTCAGCCCTTGAGCCGGAGCGTCAGCCCCTGAGCCGGAGGGTCAGCCCTTGAAGCGGGGGAACGCGCTCCGTCCGGCGTACACCGCCGCGTCGTCGAGGATCTCCTCGATGCGCAGCAGCTGGTTGTACTTGGCGACGCGCTCGGAGCGGGCCGGGGCGCCGGTCTTGATCTGGCCGCAGTTGGTGGCGACGGCGAGGTCCGCGATGGTGACGTCCTCGGTCTCACCGGAGCGGTGGGACATCATGCACTTGAAGCCGTTGCGCTGCGCCAGCTCCACGGCGTCCAGGGTCTCGGTCAGCGAGCCGATCTGGTTGACCTTGACAAGCAGGGCGTTGGCCGAGCCCTCCTCGATACCGCGGGCCAGACGCTCCGGGTTGGTGACGAACAGGTCGTCGCCGACGATCTGGACCTTGGTGCCCAGCTTGTCGGAGAGCGCCTTCCAGCCCGCCCAGTCGTCCTCGAACAGCGGGTCCTCGATGGAGACCAGCGGGTAGGCCGCGACCAGCTCCTCGTAGTACTCGGTCATCTCGGCGGCCGAGCGGGACTTGCCCTCGAACTCGTAGTTGCCGTCCTTGTAGAACTCGGAGGCGGCGACGTCGAGCGCGAGCGCGATGTCCTTGCCGGGGGCGTAGCCCGCCTCCTTGACCGCCTCAAGGATCAGGTCCAGCGCGGCGCGGTTGGAGTCGAGGTTCGGCGCGAAGCCGCCCTCGTCGCCGAGGCCGGTGGACAGGCCCTTCTGCTTCAGCACCTTCTTGAGGGTGTGGTAGACCTCGGTGCCCCAGCGCAGGGCCTCGGAGAAGGACTCCGCGCCGATCGGGGCGATCATGAACTCCTGGATGTCCACATTGGAGTCGGCGTGCGACCCGCCGTTCAGGATGTTCATCATCGGAACGGGCAGCAGATGCGCGTTCGGGCCGCCGAGGTAGCGGAAGAGCGGCAGGTCGGACGCCTCGGACGCGGCGTGCGCCACGGCGAGGGAGACGCCGAGGATGGCGTTGGCGCCGAGGGAGGACTTGTCCGGGGTGGCGTCCAGGTCGAACATCGCCTGGTCGATCAGTCGCTGCTCGGTGGCGTCGTAGCCCACCAGCTCCGGGCCGATCTGCTCGATGACGGCCAGGACGGCCTTCTCGACGCCCTTGCCCTGGTAGCGGTTCTGGTCCCCGTCGCGAAGCTCAAGAGCCTCGAACGCTCCGGTGGAGGCGCCGGACGGCACGGCGGCACGACCCGTGCTGCCGTCGTCGAGGCCAACCTCGACCTCGACCGTGGGGTTGCCTCGGGAGTCCAGGATTTCCCGGGCTACGACGACGTCGATGGACGGCACGAGCATCTCCTTCTGGGATGTGACGCATGGAGTGCAGGGTCTCTTCGGCCTTGCGGCATGAGCCTAACCGGCTGGGGGCGCGGACCGGCCGGTTGCCCGCCCCCTGGGACGAAAATCGACGCGAAGCCCGGCGACAGGGGGGTAAACAGGCCGTTCCCTACTTCCCGGTAACGCCCAGGGTGCCTGTGTGCCTCCGGCACGCGCCGGGAGCGGCACCCAACTTCCCGGGGCTCCGCCCCGGACCTCCCCCTACGCCCTGCGGCGTGGGGGGACCCCCAGCGCCTCAAACGCCGGCGGGGCTGGTTTTGCCTGCCCAGGTGCGCACGTTCAGCCCGTCCGGCGCTTGAGGACGGACCCAGGGCCACGGGGACGGTCACCCAGCCGA
>NZ_JBSGUP010000516.1:0-5899 GCF_053607985.1 Streptomyces sp. NPDC055078 | reverse complement strand
GTGTTCCGTCTGCTGTCTGCTGCGTGCTGTCTGCATGTCTGCCGTGTGCGGTGTTCCCGTTCCGACACCCATGACTATACGACCGGTCTACTCGAATGGCAATGTCGCCCACCGCCAATCCGTTCAGTCGCGTGCCACGGTGCGGTTGTGTGCCACCGTCCCGATCCTGCCTCCCGGCCCGCCCCGGCCCGTAGGATCGCCGGGGTCGACAGCGGGGCAAACCTTGCTGCCCGCGAGGGCGGTTTCGGTGCCCGTCCGGTCCCGTCTGAGCGTCTGAAATCGTACGGCCCGCGTGCCGGACTCGCGTCCTGTGGCAAACGGGGGCCGTCGTCGTCCGCCGCGACCGGGATCAGGCGTCGTGGTCCGTAGCCCGGATCAGGCGTCGTGGTCCGCGACCCGGACCACGATCTTGCCCCGGGCGTCGCCGCGGAAGATCCGGTCCAGCGCGGAGGGGGCGTCCTCCAGGCCGTCCACCACGACGCGCGAGTGCTTGAGGCGGCCGTCGGCGATCCGGGCCGCCAGTTGCGCGGTGATCTCCTCGTAGCGGTCGGCGTGGTCGGTGACCAGGAACCCGTGTGCGGAGGCGCGCTGTTCCAGCATCTCGACCAGGTTGCGCAGGCCGTGCCGCTGGGCGGGGTCCGCGCTGTAGTCGGCGATCATCCCGCACAGTGCCAGGCGGGCGCCGACGTTGATACGGGTCAGGATGTGGTCCAGGATCTCGCCGCCCGCGTTCTCCACGTCGGCGTCGATCCCGTCCGGTGTGGCCGCGTCGAGCTGCTCGCGCCAGTCCGGCGCGCGCCGGTCCACGCAGGCGTCAAAACCCAGCTCCTCGACGACGTAACGGCACTTGTCCGCTCCGCCCGCCACGCCCACCACCCGCGCGCCGCGCTCCTTGGCGAGCTGGCCGGCGATCGAGCCCACCGCGCCGCCCGCGGCGGACACCACCAGCGTGTCACCGGGCTGCGGGGCGGCGATCTCCACGGCGAGCCAGGCGGTGATACCGGTGAGCCCGAGCACGCCGAGCAGGTCCTCGGGCGGTGCGGGCAGCGGGTCGGGCAGTACGGTGAACGGCTCTTCGAGCACCTCGTCGTCCGCGATCCGGTAGTCCTGCCAGCCGGTCCACCCCAGCACATGCGCGCCGACCGGCAGGTCCGCGCGGCGTGACTCCACGACCCGGCCGACGCCGTAGCCGCGCATCACCTCGCCGATCCCCACCGGCGGCAGGTCGCTGCGGATGTCGCTCATGAAGACCCGGCTCGACGGGTCGACGGAGAGCATCAACGTCCGTACCAGCGCCTGCCCGTCGGCGAGCGGCTCGACCTCCTCCGTCACGAGATCCAGCGGGGCCTCCTCGGCAAGACCCTCGGGCCGCTTCCGCAGCCGGAACGCCCGGTTGGTCCGTGCGGTCGTCATCGTCTTCCTCCCTCGGCGCCCCGCCGACCGGGGCGTACGACCCGATTCTCGGCGAGCCCGGGGAGCCGGCGCCGGGTACGTGCGCGCCGTCAGGGGGTACGGCTCGGCCGTTTCGGCGTCAGGCGTACGGCCGCGGTACGGCTGCCGTACGGCTCGGGCGGGTTCAGGCGGGGCGGCGAGGGCGATTCGACGTCAAGGTGTACGGCTCAGGCAATTCGACGTCAAGGGGTACGGCTCGGGCGCTTCGATATGACGCGGCTCGGCTGTTCCGATGGGGCGCGGTCCGCGTCGGGACCGGCTTCGCGGTGACGGAGGCGGTACTCGTTCGGGGACAGCCCGTGCACCGCCCGGAACCGCCGGTTCAGATGGCTGGTGTCGAAGAAGCCCCAGCGCCTGGCCAGCGCCTCGACCGTGGCGTCACCGGTCAGCAGTTCGTGGCGTACGCGGGCGATCCGCTTGGCGCGCAGGATTCCGGTGAACGTCCCGCCCTGCTCGGCGAACAGCCGCCCGAGGGTACGGACCGAGATGCCGTGCTCGGCCGCCACCTCGTCGGCCGACAGATCGCCGCGGCCCAGCCGGGTGTCCAGGTAGTGTTCCACCGCCGCCCAGCGGGCGGGCCCCACGGCTTGCGGGTCCAGCGGCGTGGCCGGGCGGAGCGCGCCCCACACGAGTTCCAGCAGGGCGTTGCGGGCGGCCACGCCGGGCGGGCCGGACAGCGCGGGCAGTGTCGCGTCAAGGGCGTCGAGGTAGGCGGTCAGCAGGTGCACGGCGGGCAGCCGTCCTGCGGCGGGCGGGCTGCCGCCCGTCAGCGGGCAGCCCACGTCGTGCAGGCTCCGGCGCGGCATGATGAGACTGCGCGTGACAACGGGCCCCCGCGCGGTGAACCGGGCCGGGCGGTCGCTCTCCCAGACGATGGCATCACCGGCCGCCAGCGCCCACTCGCCGCCGTCCTGGCGGAACAGTTCGCTGCCGGAGCGCACGATACGGACCACGAGGAAGTCGCCTTCGGTCGCGGCGATCTGCCGGGGCCCGCGTACCCCGCTGAACGCTCCCGAACAGCGGTCGACCACCATGACGTCGTCCAGCCGGTGCCGTCGGACCTCCGCCCGGAACGCGTCCGGGGCCGATCCTGTCGGGACCCGCACTGCCCAGGGCAGCCAGGGGTCGGACAGGGCCCCCTCCCACACACCGGCTTCCTCATACACGCTTCAACCTTAACCTCGTGCGTTCACCGGGAAACGTCAGCGCGAAACGTCGCCGCGAGACGTCACCGGAAACGTCAGCGGGAAGCTTCACCGGGAAGTCGGCCGACAGGTGTTCGGTCCCCGGACGAAAGTCTCGGGTGCCCCCAGGGCCCTGGTCAGGGCATGCGAGGCAGGTGAGGGGCAAAATGGTCGATATAACCCGACGCCGCTGGTACGGCCGGGGCAGTCGAGGTCGGTGGGGTCACTGGCCCGAGGGCGTTCGCCCGGCCGGGCGGGTCGCCGGGCGCCCGCCGGGCAGTTTCGGGCCCGGAGAGCGAAGGTGAGGGAAATGCGTGAGTGAGGAGGCGGGCCGTGGCAGCGCAGGGCAGCACCGGAGGCGCGGACCGGCCGATGCCGCTCGCCGGGACCGGTCCCCCACCCGAGCGGTCCGGGCCGGGCGAACCCGGTCCCGCCCCGGCGGACCCGCCGCCGGGCGCCACCAGCCCGGACGTAGCCGCCGCCGTCTCCGCCTCCGATCCTTCCGATGCCTCCGATGCCTCCGAGCCCTCCGATCCCTCAGGGGCCGTAGAAACCGGGGGCACGGAGACGACGACCGGCGAGTCCGGAGCCGGAGACGCGAAGGCGCGGGGGTCGGCGGAGGGGCCGGGAGCGGCCCGGACCACGCCAATGGCTCAGTCCACGGGCGGTGGCCGGGCCGGGTCCGAAAGAGCCCCTGCCCCCGCCGCCGCCCCGCCGCCGTCCGCCCTGCGCGAAGGCGTCATCCGGCTGCTGAGCAGCCCGGACGCCGACACCCTGCTCGCCACGGCGATCGACGTGGCACTCGCGGGAATCGCCCCGGACGCCGGGGTCGTCTTCATCGCCGACGAGGACGGCTGGCTCCGCCTCGCCGGACACCGGGGGGTGGACCGGGACGTCATCGAACGGTTCCCCGTGGTCGCGCCGGACTCGACGCTGCCGGTCGCCACCGCCGTACGGGAGCGGCGGCCCGTGCACGGCACGGCCGAGGAACTCATGGCGCGCTACCCCGACCTCCGGGACGCCCTGAACGTCGCCATGGACTATGTCGTCCTGCCCCTGCTGGTCGACGACCGGTGCCTGGGGACCCTGCTCGTACGGTTCCCCCGGGCCGCCAGCCTCTCCCCCGAGGACGACCAGTTGCTGGCCATGGTCGCCGATGTCTTCGCGCACCGGCTGGAGCATCTGCTCGTACTGGAGCGGTCGGGTCCACCCGCCGGCGTAGCGGCGGCCGATTCCGCCGCGGGGCGGCTGAGCCGTCGTACCCGGCTGGAACTCGCCATGTCGAGCGGGAACGTCGGAGCCTTCGAATGGGACGTCCGGACGGGCACGGTCATCTGGGACGCCCGCACGATCCAGCTGTTCGGCATCGAGGCCGAGGACTTCGACTCACGCGTTTCGTCCTTCATGGAAGCCATACACCCGGACGACCGGCCGGCCGTGCAGCAGGCGATCGAGGAGAGCCTGGTGACCGGTGACTACCACGTCGTCTGCCGCGCCCTCTGGCCCGATGGCACCAGCCACTGGCTGGAGGCCAAGGGCACCGTGGAGCGTACGCCGGACGATGAGCCCAGCATCATGATCGGCGTGGTGTGGGACATCACCGAGCAGCGGGAGCAAGCGTCCCGGCGCGAGGCCCGCAGAGAGTTCGTCCTCGGCGTGACCAGCGCCTTCGCCGCCGCGCTGACCACCAAGGACGTCCTGGACGCCATGACGGGCACGGTGCTGCCCGAGCTGGACGCGCAGGCCATCGCCATCCACATCGAGGACGACGGACGGCTGCTGCTCGCGGGCGCCGCCGGTTACTCCGACGAGACCATGGAACGGCTGCGGCTGATCGGAGCGGCGGGCGACGGGCCGATGGCCGCGGCCCTGCGCGCGGGGCACCCCCTCTTCTTCGGCACGCGCGAGGAGTACGTCGAGCGCTTCCCCGCGCCCCGGTTCCATCCGACCGAGGAGCATCAGGCACTGGTGTTCCTGCCCTTGACCTCGGCGGACGGCACGGTCGGCACCTGTCTCATCGCGTTCGACGAGCCGCGCGAGTTCAGTCCCGACGACCAGATCATCACCGCCGCCGTCGGCGGCATCCTCGCCCAGTCCCTGGCCCGCGCCCGGCTCTCCGATCTCTTCCGGCACCGGATGACCGAACTCCAGGAGCTGATGATGCCGCGCGCCCTGGACCGGCTGCCCGGCTTCGAGATCGCCGCGCGTTACCTCCCGGCGGCCGAGGGCATGCAGGTCGGCGGCGACTGGTTCGACATGATGCCGCGCGGCGACGGCAGCGCGTCGTTCGTCATCGGTGATGTCCAGGGCCACAGCGCGCAGGCCGCCGGGGTGATGGGGCAGTTGCGCACCGCCCTGCGGGCCCACGCGGCGGACGGTTACCGGGCCGAACATCTGATGGCACGCGGCAATCAGACCCTCTGGGGTCTGGACACGGACCGTTTCGCCACCTGCTGCGTCGTCGACGTCTCGCCGCACACCGGGAAGCTGCGGATCGTACGGGCCGGCCATCCCAGCCCGCTCCAGTGCGAGCCGGACGGAACCGTCCGCGAACTGACGGTGCCCGGCGGGCTCCCGCTCGGCTACGCGCCGGACGACCGGTATCCGGTCTTCCACGGCCGGCTCCAGCCCGGCGCCGCCCTGCTGCTCTACACGGACGGCCTGGTGGACCGCCCCGACCGGCCGTACGACCAGGCCACGGCCGCGGTGTCCACCGCCTTCGGCCAGTGGATGCGGAAGGTCGCGGACCGGGCGGCCGATGGGCCGTCCGACCTGGAGGAACTCGCCGACATCCTCGTATCGGACGCCTTCACCGACCCCGGGTACGACGATGTGGCGATACTGCTGATCAGACGCGCGCCTCCGCCGTGAAACGCCCGCGCGCTGTCCGCGCGCTGTCCGAGCGGGAACTCACCGAGGATCGCGTGGAAGACCTGTTGAAGACCGCAGACCGTTCCCGGGTGTAATCCACCGGTTCGGGGTACCCGGGTACCCGCGCGCCTGGTACCGGCCAGGTCGCGGCCAGGTGCGTCGTCCGATCGGCGCGGGTCACAGCGGAAAGGCGGAGTGATGGGCTGGGTCAAGGCGAAGTTCAGGCAGGCGATGGGAACGAAGAAGGAGTCCGACGGTATCGCTCTGCGGAACGACCGGCTGCGGTCGGAAGGCCGGCAGGAGAAGCGGCTCGGCCACCAGGAAGAGGCCGAGCTGCGGGAATCGGCCCGGCGCCGCAAGAAGGACCGGTAGCCGCCACCGCTACCGCCACC
>NZ_JBSGUP010000515.1:0-5932 GCF_053607985.1 Streptomyces sp. NPDC055078 | reverse complement strand
TCGCCTACCTCACCGTCCGCCCGGCCGACGACGACACCGACGAACTGGGCATCGTCACCCACGGCCCGGACAGCAGCAAGGTCACCAGCCAGACAGGCGACCTCCTCAACAGCTGGGCCCAGGACCGCCCCGCACAACCCATCGTCACCGCCTACCCGGCCACCACCCCCAACGGACACCTCGAACCCGGCACCCGCCTCACCCGCCCCGACACCCGCCTCACCATCAGCTGGTGACCAAGCAGACAGACGGCCGCTGACCTCGGCCCCGTCGTAGGCAGACGTCCAGCCGCCCCGCCGAACACGCACAGCGCTCCCGCTGCGGCGGCGCGCTCACACCAGTCGCGCTCCGACGGGCGTCCACACGAATGCGGTTCGACGCGATTCGGAGGGGGAGGGAACTGACCCGGCGCCGCTGTCCGCGCTTCGCTTCTTGTGCCGGGCGCGGCGTGGCCGGGTGTTCGATGCACCGGTAGCGTGCCCTGCTGCTGGCGCCGGTCCAGCGGCTCGGCCGCGGCGCGCGTGAACGTGTGGTGCCGCCTGGCCCAGCGCACGCTCGCATCGGGCTCGGGTTGGGGGCCGGTCCAGGCTCGGGTGTCAAGTATGAAGCCCCAACCGATGTCCGGCCTCCTCGACCGAGGCGATCGAGAGGTCGAGTGCTCGCGCCAGCTCGACGGTGCGGCGGACCAGGGGAGTGTTTCCGGAGCTGAGGTCGCCCTTGGCTTTCCAGCGGTCGACCGAGGAGATGCTGATGCCCCGAAGCCGGTTGATCACGGCCGTGATGGTGGCCGGCCAGACGCCGAAGTGACGGGCCACGGCGGTGAGGGTGATGTTCTTGGACTGCCGCAGAGGCCGCAGGTCGGCGATGCCGGAGACGGTGACCGTGGTGGTCAGGCAGCGGAACATCTCCCGGGCGATGGCCCGTTTCAGGAGCCGGATGATCTCCTTCTTCGTCCGCCCTGCGGCGGTCTGTCGTGCCACGTATTCGCGGGTGCGGGAGTTGCTGGACATGCGCACCAGGGCGATGCGGTGCCGGTTCGTTCTGCCGCTGGAGGCAGGGACGGGTGCGGCCCCGCAGAGGGCGGCGAAGGAAGCCTCGGTCCGCATGCGGTCGGGGTTGCCTCCGGCCGTGACCAGCAGTTGGGCGGCGGTGTCGGGGCCAACTCCGTAGGCGGCTCGCAGGCCGGGGTTTTGGTCGGTGACCTCGCTGTCCAGGGCCTGGGCCAGGGTCTCGTGCTCGGCGGTCAGCTCCTTGACGCGTCGGGCGAGGCTTTTGAGCGCGGTGAGGACCGCGACGTGGACCGTGTCCCCGGTCGGTCGCAGCCGGGCCAGGGCGTCGGTGCGGTCGGTCCCCTTGAGCTGCCCGTACTTGACGCGGATGGTCTCGGGGGCGGTGAAGAGGATGTGGGTGATCTGGTTGAGGGCGGCCGTGCGTGCCTTGACGGCGGAACGGGCGGTGTTGTGCAGGGCGAGTATCCCGGCGACGGTGTCGTCCTTCGGTGCGCCGGAGGCCCGCCCGGACAGGGCGGCCCGATCGGCATGCTCGTCGGCTGGGGTGCAGTCGGACTGGTCGGCGGCGCTCTGGACCTCTACCGGGCTACCCGCAGCTGTGAACTGCTGGCTGGTGCCGCCCGGTGGTACGGCGGTAGTCGCCGAGGTCAACGAAGTGACCCCTGAGGTGATCGACGGGGAGATGGGCAAACTTGGCGGCACTGTCCTGCGCAGGCCTGCCGACGAGGTGCTTGCCGAGCTCGAAGCCGCCGAATACGCCGCAAAGGCCGCCGTAGGGGAGGCGCGCAGGATCGTGCGCGAGGAGAAGAAGGCCGAACACAAGGCGGCCCTGCGCGAGAAGCTGCACATCGGCTGACAGTGCGTCAGGCACGAGGTGAGCTGTCATTTTTGCTGGCCTGGCCATGCTCGCACTTGAGTTCCCCAGATCCGGCGAGTCCTCCCCTCGCCGGGAACCAAGCTGGCACCTCCACGGCAGAGCGCGCAGAGCACCGAGGCCACCACACAACGCCAGAGCAGACTCATCGCCGCGTTCATCCTCTTGTGCGTCATCGCTGCGATCGTCGGTGCGATCGTGTGCAGAAGCTGACAGACCAGTGCCGCTGGTGGAGCACAGACGTTGGTCTGAAGTGTGCCGGACGTTGGGTGCGGGTCAGCCGAGGCGGATACCCAGCATGGAGATGGATCCGCCGTCGAATCCGTCGACGGGGAAGGTGACGGGGTCGATGCCTGTGCAGGCGGCCAGGACGTAGAGCAGCGGCAGGTAGTGCTCCGGTGTGGGGACGGCAAGCGCAGCGTCCGCGCCGCCCTGGTCATAGGCAGCGACGTCGTCGAACCTGCCCTTCGTGATCAGCTCCCGTAGCCGGGTGTCGAAGCGGACGGCCCAGTCGAAAGGTTCGACCGGATGCCCGCCCCAGGCATAAGTGTGCAGGTTGTGCACGACATTGCCGGACCCGAGGATGAGGATCCCGTCCTCGCGCAGTGGGCGCAGGCGGCGGGCGAGGTCATAATGCTGGGCCGGGGTGAGGGTCTCGTCGATGCCCAGCTGGACGACAGGGATGTTGGCGTCCGGGTACATGTGGATCAGTACGGACCAGGTGCCGTGGTCGAGTCCCCACCGGGTGTCGAGTTCGATGCGGTTGGGTGCCAGCAGCTCGCTGACCCGGGCTGCGAGTTCGGGTGAGCCGGGGGCCGGATAGCCGACGTGGAACAGGGCCGGAGGGAAGCCTCCGAAGTCGTGGATGGTCGCGGGACGCTCTGCGGCGGTGACCCGGCCGCCGGGTACGTACCAGTGGGCCGAGACCGACAGGATCGACCGCGGCCGCGGGATGGAGTCGGCCAGCTCCCGCCATGCCGCGGTGTAGGTGTTGTCCTCGATGGCGTTCATCGGATTGCCGTGGCCGACGAAGATCGCTGGCATCCGTACGGCCTGGTATCCGGCGGGACTCGCCATCATTGTTCCTTTTCCGTGCCACCGGTTCAGTGGCTTGTCGGGTGGGTCAGGGGCACAAGGCCGCCGGGCCGGAGGACCTCGATGAGTCCCGCCCGGCGGCCGAGGAGGGCAGCAGTGTGGCCGTGGGCGCCTCAGTGCCAGGTGCGGTCGATGCCGGTGGGGTTGTCGCCCTGGACGGGGCCGATGAAGTCCTCCATGATGCCGCGCAGCCGTTCCACCCGGGCGCGGTCGAGCATGAAGTCCCGGAAGCCGCTCGGATCGGTGTTGCGGTACTCGCTGATCGGCTTCCAGCCGGGGATCTGCACATCGCGGCGGGCGGGCCACTGGGCCGATGCCTGCTGGGCCTGCTTCGAGAGCCGGTAGCTCATGTAGAGCTTCGCGGCGGCGGGGTGCGGTGCGTCCTTGAGGATCGCTCCGGTCTGGTACCAGGACTGGAAGAAGTCCTCCTTCGGCAGGATGAACCGCATCGGGTCGCCCTCGGGCGGGTTGAGGTAGTAGAAGGAGGTGAACGTCGCCGCCCGCTCACCCGAGCCGATGACCGCCAGTGGCGTCGCCGTGCCACGTACCCACATCGGGTTCTGCGCCAGCAGCTTCTCCAGCCAGCCGTAGCCGTGCCTCGCGATGATCCGCTCGAACTGGAACAGGACGGCGTCGTCGTCGTGCGGATACGTCAGCACGATCCGGTCCCTGAGGTCCGGACGCAGGTAGTCGGCCGCCTCCCTCGGCGCCTGGGCCTCGGGGATGACGCTGGTGTCGACGACATTGGAGAACGCGAACACGAACAGCGCGTAGAAGGTGCCGTCGGGATCGGCGAAGTCCGGGTCGACCTGGTCCAGGCCCTCGGGCCGGAACGGCTGGAGCAGTCCGTGCTCCTTCCAGTACGGGAAGTCGTTCACCGTCTGGACGTGCACCACGTCCACCCGGTTGTCGCCGCGGATGTGCTGCGCGTCGATCCGCGCGTTGTGGAACTTGCTGAGATCGACGGTCACCTCGATGTCGATGTCCGGAAACGCCTCATGGAAACCGGCCGTATACATTCCGGCCTGTTCCGGAGCGTCCCCGCCCGCGTACACGACGAGCCCGCCGCCCTCCGCCTTGGCCTGCTCGTACAGCTCCTGCAATCCCGCGTCCGTGCTCATCACTCATCTCCTTGGTCGAAGGCGTGTTGCCCGTGGAGAAGCGGGAGCTTCCTCGCGGGCCTACGGGAAGAGACCCGTCGGCCGGTCGTCGGTTGGTCCGGTATGTCCCGGGTCCCGCACCGCTGACTATTCACTATCAAGGCACTAGTGACCTAGAACTGACCATGGTTCCAATTGGGTACTATTGCGGCATGCCCCGAACCCATGCGATACCCGATGCCCCCTATGGGGCGGGAACACCCACCCGGGAGATGATCGATCTCCTGGCCAACCGGTGGACGATTCATATCGTGCGGACCCTCAGCCCCGGCCCCTTGCGGTTCACCGAACTGCGCGATGCCTCCGGTATCAGCGCCCAGGTCCTCATCCGGACCCTGCGCACCCTGGAGCACGACGGCCTGGTCGCCCGCGAGGTGTTCGCCGAAGTACCGCCCCGCGTCGAGTACCGCCTCACCGAACTCGGCACCACGCTGTGCCCCGTCGTCCACGCCATCCGCGACTGGGCCGAACAGCACGCGCACGAGGTCATCGCGGCCAGAACACGCGCCGGAGACGGGTAGCCCTCCAGGGGCTCAACCCGGCTCCGAGCGGGAGCAGTACGGCTGGTGCGAGGAGGCATTCTCCTGGCCCCTGGCGACCGCGACCCCTCGGGCCCCGAGGTCCTCACCCGTGAAATGGGCAAGGTGCTCGCCGAATCGGCCATGGACTTCCAGTCGCCGCCCTGGGCCTGGTCGGCCTACCTGGACGATGTCGACGCGGTGGCCGGGGCGCTCACCGAGCGGCTGCCCGGCCCGGACGGGGGCCCGGCCGGGGACGGCGGGGTGGAGATCCGCCGCCGTCCGGTGGGGGTCGTCGGCGCCATCGTCCCCTGGAACTGGCCGATCGCCCTGCTGGGCGTGAAGCTCGGCCCCGCGCTGCTGGCGGGCAACACCGTCGTCGCCGTTCCCTCGCCGTACGCGCCACTCGGCGTCCTCAAGGCCGTCGAGGCCATCGGGGCCGTCCTGCCGCCCGGCGTCGTCAACGTCGTCACCGGGCTCGGCGAACGGGCCGGAGCCGCGCTCGCCGCGCATCCGGAGGTGGCGATGGTCGCCTTCACCGGCGGCGCGGACGCCGGACGTTCGGTGGCGACCGCGCTGGCGTCGGGGCCGGGCGGCCCACGGCGCGGCGTGTTCGAACTCGGCGGCAACGACCCGGCCGTACTGCTGGACGACACACCGATCGACGCAAAGATCCTGCGGACGCTCGCCTCGGCCTTCACTCTCACCTCCGGCCAGGTCTGCTTCGCCGTCAAACGGCTGTATGTGCACGAGTCCCGGTACGCCGAGGTCGTCTCGGGACTCGGGGACGTCCTCAAGGAGACCGTCGTTGGCGACGGCCTCGACCCCGAGGTCACCATGGGACCGCTGGCCAACGAGCACCAGTCCCGGCGCTTTCGGGGCCTGCTCGCCGACGCGGAGGCGAGCGGCGCCACCGTACGCACCTTCGGTGCCTTCCGGGACGCCGGGACCCCGGCGCACGGCCACTTCGAGCTGCCCGCCCTCGTCACCGGGGTGGCTCCGGACCGGCCGATCGTCGCCGACGAGCAGTTCGGCCCCGCGCTCCCGGTCATTGCCTTCCGTACGGACGACGAGGCGGTGGCGCTCGCCAACGGCACGCCCTTCGGGCTGACGGCGAGCGTCTGGTCGGCGGACCGCGGCCGCGCGGCCCGGCTCGCGGGCCGGATCGACGCGGGCGTCGTCTCGGTGAACGCCCACGGCTTCGCCGCATTCGACGCACGTGCCCCGTTCGGCGGGGTGGGCGCCAGCGGCTACGGCCGGGAGATGGGCCTCGAC
>NZ_JBSGUP010000514.1:0-5936 GCF_053607985.1 Streptomyces sp. NPDC055078 | reverse complement strand
GTCGGCGAGTCCGGCGCACCAGGCCGTGCGCCGGACTCACCGCAAGCCTGCCCACCGGTGATCCCGACGCTCCTCGCGCGGCTGTGGATCGGTCCTTTCCCTCGACGTGGCTCCAACACGACCTTGACGCCTCGGCCGTTCGGCTGCCGAGCCGCCTTTGGCTGGAGTGGATGGGGTCCGTCGACGCATGCGTGACGCGGCGGAGCCGGACGCCGCCCCCGTCTGTGACGGGGCTGACAAATCGCGTGACCCACCATGCGAGGATCGACTCTGACGATGTGTGGTCGAGTGACCTTCCGGATGATGAAGCTGCGTGATTGCAACCACGTCGTGGTGCGAGGGTGTGTTGTGTGGGTGGCGGGGGACGTCTGTCAAACTTCAGCATCGATACGCAAAACGGGATTTAGTGGACATAGGCATCTCCAATCACAGCCGCCAGTTGCGGTTGTCGTTTCTTGGGCAGCTCCGAGGCAGCCGCGACCGTAGGGGCGATTTCCGGCGGTACCCCCCGTCCGTCTCACATCGGTCTCGCCACTGGTTGCGGGGTTGACGCTAGTCCCTGAATCGGCCGGGAGGATTTCAATGGCAGGTACTCGGCTCGTGTGACCAGCCCTTATTGGAGGACAGTGTGGACGCGAAATCGATGACCCTGCGCGACCTGTTCGGGCCGGACCGGCGACTCGTCGTGCCGGTCTTCCAGAGGCCGTACGTCTGGACAGAGGACCGGAACTGGCGCCCGCTGTGGGAGGACGTCACCGCTCTGGTTCACCGAAGGATGGCGGATGAGGAAGTTCATCCGCATTTTCTTGGTGCGGTCGTGCTGGATCAGTTGCTGACACTCACGGGGTCGATGCCCGCCAGACAGGTCATCGACGGACAGCAGCGGCTGACGACGCTGCAGGTTCTCCTTGCCGCGGTCCGCGATGTCGCACGGGAGCTCGATGTCCAGGACAGGTACGTACGTGCGCTCGTCAAACTGACCGCCAACGACGACGACATGACCGACGACCCACATGCGGCATACAAGGTGTGGCCTACCAACATTGACCGTGACTCGTTCCGCGTGGTCATGGACGGTCGCCTGCGGCGGCCCGCCGACGTCGCGCCCTCCGTCGCCCCGGACGCCTCGGCGATCGTGCAGGCGTACTGGTTCTTTCGCAACCGCACGGTCGGGTGGGCACGAGAGCTGAACTACGAAAACAGGCTGGACGAGGGCTTCGATGCCTTGGTGCGCGTACTTCGTGACAAGTTCGAGTTGGTCGTTATTGATCTCAAGCCCGAGGACAACGCCCAGGTCATCTTCGAAGCTCTGAACGACCGAGGTACCCCGTTGCAGGCCTCTGACCTGGTCAAGAACCTGATCTTCCAGAAGGCTGAGGAGCAAGGGTTCCCGGTGGAGGAACTGTACAGGGACCTGTGGGCGCAGTTGGAGACGCCTGACTGGCGCAAGGAGGTGCGGCAGGGAAGGCTGAAGCGGCCTCGTCTGGATGTCTTCCTCATGCAGTACCTGACGGGGGAACTCGCCGAGGAGGTGATGGCTCCCGAGCTCTTCCTGACCTTTCGCAGGTACGTCAACGCCACTGATATGGGTCTGGTCAACCTGATGAGGCGCCTGGTGGAGCGGGCAGGGGCCTACCGACGGCTGACAGCCGAGGAACAGCCGCTGACATCGGAGGGCCGCTTTCTTCGTACTGTTGGTGTTCTGGACGCCAACACCGTGATGCCCGTGCTCCTGTGGCTGGTGAGCCGTTTCGACGAGGCCGACCGGGCCGGCGCGGTGGCCACCCTGGACTCCTACCTGGTTCGACGCACCGTCTGCCGCCTGACGACGAAGAACTACAACCGGCTCTTCCTGGAACTGCTCAAGGAGCTGAAGGCGAAGGACGACCCGTCGGTCGTGGAGGACTTTCTGCTCCGACAGGATACTGACTCCGGGTTCTGGCCCCGCGATCGCGATATCCGGGAAGTCTTTCGATTCCAGCCGTTGTACAAGCAACTCACACGGACCCGAATGCGGCTGCTGCTGGCCGAGTTGGAGGACTCGCTGTACTCGGGCAGGACCGAGCGGCAGATTCACAACGGGGAGTTGACGATCGAGCACCTACTGCCCCAGGCCTGGGAGGAACACTGGCCGCTTCCCGAAGGCGGAGGCCGCGGAAGCGCCGAGGCACATGAACGCAGGCAGTCCCTCCTCCACACTGTGGGAAACCTGACTCTGCTCACTGGCAGACTGAACACATCGGTTTCCAATGGTCCCTGGGAGCACAAGAGATCCGACATCCTCGTGCACAGTGCACTTTCGTTGAACCGTTCCCTGCCTGCTCAGTGGGACGAGGAGACAATCCTGGCCCGGGCTGACCATCTGTCCGAGGCGTTCTCCCGGCGCTGGCAACGCCCGGATGGAAGCGCGCCCGCCTTCTCGGTTGCAGGCTTTCCAGCACCCCGGCTGGGGGCGCGGGAGGCTACCCCCGTCGGTAGGCCGGCGACGGTTCAGATGCCTCGGTCCCGGCGCGATGTCGCCCGCCACATGCGAGAGGCCTTCGCCGATCTCCCGGTCGGGAGCGTCCTGGCGGTTTCGCAGATAGTGGCGATCCCCACGAGCCAGTACGAGGCCGGTGAGATCAGTCCCGGGGCTGTGGCCGCCAGACTGCGCGCCGACAACGTTCCCGGTATCCAGGCCGTACCTGGTTCCAGCCCACTTTCCGCCCGCAAGATCAGCTGAACCGTCCCGCACTCGTGCGGGAGTGCGCTTCCTCGGGACAGAATCCGTCACGAACTGGTGATGCCTGCTGCCGTGGAACCACAGGAGAGGTTCGGATGGGGTGGCGAGAGGGCGCCGGGGAACTGGACGCGCGGATGCTCGAGCGTCCGCTTCCTTCGGACGCAGTGGGAAAGCTGGGAACCTGGCTGGCCGGAGACGGGGCGCCGTACGCGGACGGGACCGGCGAGCACGCCGTTCGCTACATCCCGGCGTCCTGGGCCGGCATCCGGCCGTGGCCCTCGGCGCTGGCTGAGCAGGTCGGGCGTAAGCCAACTTCGCCGAGCCGGGCGCAGGTGCTGGCGGTGGCGGTGGCCCGGACTGGGGCAGCAACGGCGACCTGGACCGAGACACTCATCGCCAGCTACGCCTGGGGACAGGGTTACAACGGCTAGGCGGTGTCTTCAAATGATCTTGTGTGGTGGATCATGGTGTCGTGATACGCCGCCATGAATTGTCTGATGCCGAGTGGGAGTTCGTCCGGCCGCTGCTGCCCGGGTCGTTGCGGGGGCGGAAGCGGCTGGACGACCGCAGGGTGCTGAACGGGATTGTGTGGAAGTTCCGGACTGGGACGGCCTGGCGGGATGTGCCCGGGCGTTATGGGCCGTGGGCCACGCTCCATACTCGTTTCCGCAGGTGGGCGGCGGACGGAACGTTCGACCGGATGCTGCGCACCGCTCAGGCGAAAGCGGACATGGCGGGCGACATAGAGTGGCTGGTGTCGGTCGACTCCACGGTCGTCCGTGCCCATCAGCACGCGGCCGGGGCCCGAAAAGGGGGCTCCTCGACCCAGGGCCTCGGCGGTCCGATGCCGGACCGGCATGCTTCGTCTGCCGGAGACTCTCGGTGGGCGGGAGTGAGCACCTGCCGCATGCTGGTGAGCCCGGCAAGAGGTGGAGTCCACGCTGACCATGCTTCAGTCGATCCGGCCCTCGGTATCGGCGTCGGCCTGGACGGCCCCGCAAGATCCTCTCCCACGTGCCGTCTGTTGACCACCTGCGATGACAGTCATGAACCGTCTCCACTTCCCGAAACGGGACGGCAAATCCCGCCACGGCAGGCCAGTCCGCTGCCGGAACAGAATCCCGTTCATCACCCGGCGGTGGCACTGCCACCGCCCACGCCGCCCCGCGCTCCTCGGCAGATGCGGTTCCGGCCGAGCCCATTCCTCATCCGAAGATCACCCCGCCCCACAACGACCGAAACGATCCACCAGGGGGCGGGGCACGCAACCCATCGGACACGGCCTTAGTCAGCGCGACACTTCAGCGATCGAGTTACTTCGCATCGGACTACACCCCGGTCGCTAAGGTTGTCAGGTCCGTTTCTCTACGATGCTTCCACGCTGTTGGTGTCATGACGGGATCCTTCCATCTGGGCGTACCAGCCGCCGGCCTGTATCAGCTGTTCATGTCGCCCCCGCTCGATGACGCGTCCATCCTTCAGAACAAGGATGTGATCGGCGCCCCGGACTGTGCTCAACCGGTGGGCGATGATCAAGCAGGTGCGCGTGCGAAGGAACGGCACCATGCTGCGCAGAAGGGCGCGTTCGGTGAGGACGTCGGAGTGGGAGGTGGCTTCGTCCAGGACGACGACGGGTGAGCCCTTGAGAAGCAAGCGGGCGATGGCCAAGCGTTGGCGCTGGCCACCCGAGAGGCGCACGCCGCGGTCGCCGAGGAGGGTGTCGAGACCGTCGGGCAGGGCGTCGATTTCCTGCCAGATCTGTGCACTGCGGCACGCCTCAATGAGGTCCTGGGAATCCGCGTCAGGGCGAGCCATCAGAAGGTTCTTGCGGATCGTGTCGTGGAGCATGAACGTGTCCTGGGTGACGACGCCGATGACGTCTCGCAGTTCGTGCAGTCGCAGTTCTCGGACATCCACGCCGTCAATGAGGACTTGGCCCGATGTGGTGTCCCAGCACCGGGTGAGCAGACGGGTCAGTGTGGACTTTCCCGTGCCGGACAGACCCACGATCGCTACGGTCGTTCCCGGTTCGATCGTGAAGTTCAGCCCGGAGAGAACTGGGTTGGCCGCGCCCTGGCCCGGGTGTTCGCCTGCGAGAGACGGGAGGCCCTGCTCGGCGCTCGACGGATAAGTGAAGTGGACGTCCTTGAAGGTGATTGTCGGGCTGAATCCGGGGCGTCGGGCCGGCAAGGAGCGGGCCGGGGAAGCATCGCGTATGGCCGGGGAGAGGTCCAGGATCTCCAGCACGCGGTTCAGGGCGACCTGTCCGGCGACCAGGTCCGTACGGATACCTGGGAGAGCCGCCAGCGGGCCGTAGAGCCGTGACGCCAAGGCGACCAGGGCCACCACCGTTCCAACAGTGAGCGGCCCTGAGATCGCTAGGTGACCTGCCATGACGTAGACCACAGCGGTAACGGTGCTCATCACCAGCATCAGCGAGGCGCCAAGTGCCGCGGAGACCAGCGCGCCGCGCACCGCCGCGTCCTGCACACGAGCAGCCTTCGCGCGGAAGGCGGTGAGGTCGCGTGCCAGGTGCCCGTGGAGTTGGGTGAGCTCCACCCCGTTGAGGCTCAGGCGTTCGGCGGCCATGGCGTCGAGATCGGCCTGCGCCATCAGACGTTCGCGGCTGACGGCGCCCAGCGGTTCGGTGAAGCGGGAACTCATTGTGTAAAAAAGTGGAATGAGCAGCAGCGCTCCGGCAGCCAGCCGCCAGTCCATGGCTATGACAGCGCCGAGAGAGGTCAGCAGCAGCACGGTGGCGGCGACGGCTGCCGGAACCGTTGAGGAAACCACGCGCTGCACACCGGCGACATCCCCGTGCAGACGCGAGACGATCGCGCCGGTCTTGGTTGTGGCGAAGAAGCCGAGTGATTGCCGCTGAAGGTGTCCGAACATGTCCGTGCGCAGTTTGAGCACAACGCTTTCGGCAAGCCTGGTGGTTGCCCATGTCTCCACGATGCTCAGGCCCGCTTGGAGGACGCCCAGGCCGACTAAGGCGGCACCCAACGCCCATAGCATTGTTGTGTCTTGGCGCAAGATACCGTCGTCGACGAGACGCTGTCCCACTACGACCGGCGCGACGGTCACTGCAGATTGCACCGCGATCAGGGCAACCAGCAGGGAGAAGCGCCTGCGGAAGGGCCGGAGCAGGCGCCGCAGTTCCGCGTAAGGCATGGGCCCATCCTTGAAGTCGAGAGGAAGGAACGGTGGTCGC
>NZ_JBSGUP010000513.1:0-5937 GCF_053607985.1 Streptomyces sp. NPDC055078 | reverse complement strand
GTGGTGCGGGGTCGGTCCTCAATCGCCGGCCTGGCTTGGGACGTCTGGCCCGGGGGCGGATATTTTCAGCCCCGCCGGCGATTGAGGCGCGGGTTCGGGGCGGAGCCCCGACCAGGGCCCGGGGTGCCGGGATCGCGCCGCGTCAAGGGCTCCGGCCCCGGACCCCCCGGCCTCGTTCGATTACAGTGCTGCGCCAGGCAACCAATCGGATGAATTCCACGTCCAGGGAGGGGCGCACGGGTGAGCGCAGCAGCCACAGGCGTCTGGGGGCGTGCAGAGCAGCAGGACTTCCGGGCCCGCGTGCGCGGTGCCCTGCTCGGCGGTGCCGTCGGGGACGCGCTCGGCGCGGGGGTCGCCGCGCTCACGCTGGAGGAGATCCGTACCGCCCACGGACCGGACGGCGTCACGGACCTGGTACCGGCCCACGGCCGCAGAGGGGCCGTCACCGCGGCGACCCAGCTGACGCTGTTCACCGTCGACGGACTGATCCGGGCGCAGGTCCGCCGCGACACCGGTGCCTGGCACCCGCCGACCGATGTGCACCGGGCCTATCTGCGCTGGGCGGCGACCCAGCGGGACTGGGGCCCCGACGAGCGCCGCAAGGACAACGGGTGGCTCGCCCGCGAGGAGTGGCTCTACACCCGGCGCGACCCGCCGAAGGCCAGCGTCTTCGGGCTCGGCGACGAGATCCTGGGCACCCTGGAGTGCCCCAAGAACCCCACCGCGCGGGACGGCGGCGCGCTGGTGCGGTCCGCGCCGTTCGGGCTGCTGGTGGGCTGGGAACCCCAGTTGGTGTGCCAGCTCGCCGTGGAGTGCGCGGCGCAGACGCACGGCCACCCCACGGCGTATCTCTCGGCGGGCGCGTTCGCGGTCATCGTGCACGGGCTGGCCCGCGGGGAGACCCTGGACGGTTCCGTGCAGCGCGCGCTCGCGCTGCTGGCGTCCCGCCCGGGGCACCAGCCGGTCACCGACGGGCTGAAGCGGGCGCTCGGAGCCGTACGGCAGGGGGTGCCAAGCGCCGAGCGCGTCGCGGCGATCGGCGGGGGTTACCAGGCGGGGAACCTCCAGGCGGGGAACCTCCAGGCGGGGAACCCCCCGACGGGCAACCCCCAGGCAGGGAACCCCCAGGCAGGAACCCACCCCGGCGGGGACCACCCGGCAGGTGACCACCCGGCCGGGGGCGGCCAGGTCACCGGCCACCACACCATGGGCGCGCACGCCACGAGCGTCGCCCAGGCCACGAGCCACCACACCACCGGCCACCCCGCCACGAGCACCCACGCCGAGGACGCCCTCGCCGTCGCCGTCTACTGCGCGCTCGTCGGCGAGGACATCCGGCACGGGCTGCGGCTCGCGGTCAACCACGACGGCCCATCGGAGACCACCGGAGTCGTCACGGGCGCGCTGCTGGGCGCCCTGCACGGGGAGACCGCCCTGCCGCCGGCCTGGCTCTCCGAGCTGGAGGGCCGCCCCACGATCCTGGAACTCGCCGACGACTTCGCGATGGAGATGACCCAGGGCCCGGCCCTGCACGGCCCGTCCGCCGCCGCCCCGGGCTGGCTCGCCCGCTACCCGCGCGGCTGACCCGCCCACCACCGAAGGACACTTCGCGCCATGGACCCAGCCCACGCCGTCGCCGTACGCCTCGCCACCGCCGCCGTCGCCCCCCTGGTGCGGAAGCTGTTCGTCCAGGGAACGCCCGGCGCGGGCCTGGTGGACGCGCCGATACGGATCTCGGGCCTGGTGTCCTTCCGGGGCGAGCGGGGCACCCTCGGCCCGAAGGAACTCCGTACGCTCGCCGGCGAACTGGTGAAGCGCGCGTTCCCGTCGTACGGCCCCCATGAGGCGCCGTCCGCCGCCGCCGTACGGGAACTCGCCGACGCGCTCGCGCTCTCCCTCCACAGCCTCGGCGACCTCGATATGGACGACGTCCAGGCCGTACGCCTCGGCCCGGCGGGTTTCGCGGCCAGGCTGGCCCGCCCGGCGCACCTGTCGGCGGAGGCGGAGGCGTACTACCCCCCGCTGCTGGAGACGGCCTGTCTGCACATCCTGAACTTCTTCACCCAGCGCTCCACGTTCGTCCCCCGCACCCTGGTCGAACAGGCCCGGACGATCGAACGCCTCGTCGCCACCACCGAGCTGCTGCTGGCGCGCACCCCCTCCCAGCTCGCCGATGACACCCGCTTCGAGCGGCGGTACGCCGAGCACATCGCCCGTAAGCACAGCGAACTGACGATCTACGGTCTCGATCTCAACCACGCCCGGGAGTGGCGGCTCGACGCGGCCTATGTCTCCCTGGAGGCCGTGTCCGACGCCGCCGTGCCGATGCCCGCCGAGCGGGCGCTCTCCGGCCGGGACAAGGTGCTGCTGCGCGGCGGCGCGGGCTCGGGCAAGACGACCCTGGTGCAGTGGCTCGCCGTGACGACCGCACACCAGAAGTACGGGGAACTCGGCGACCATCTGACCCATCTCATGGGCCGGGTCCCCTTCGTGCTGCCGCTGCGCCGGATCGTGCGGGACGGCGCCCCGCCCACCCCCGACGACTTCCTGCACGCCGTCCGCAGCGCGGTGGCGGGCGAACAGCCCCCCGGCTGGGCCACCAGGGTGCTGCGGGCGGGCCGGGCGCTCCTCCTGGTCGACGGCATCGACGAGATCCCCCAGCGCGAACGCGAGGAGGTCCGCCGCTGGACGCGGGAGCTGATGGGCGACTTCCCGGGGAATCTGTGGCTGGTGACCGCGCGGCCCTCCGCCATCGGCGAGAACTGGCTGGCGCGGGAGGGGTTCATCGAACTGTCCCTCGCCTCCCTGTCCCGGGCCGATGTGACCCGCTTCGTCCACCGCTGGCACGACGCCGCCCACGCGGAACCGGAACTCGGCGACGCGCTCCTCCACGCCATCCGCACCAAGCCCGATCTCGGCGCACTCGCCGACAACCCCCTGATGTGCGGGCTGCTCTGCGCCCTCCACCGCGAGCGGCACGGCTTTCTGCCGCACGGCCGCAAGGATCTGTACGACGCGGCGCTCAGGATGCTGCTGGAGCGCCGGGACGTGGAGCGCGGAGTGGCCGCCGAGGACGGACTGCGGCTGTCGTCCGAGACCCAGATCCTGCTGCTCCAGAAGCTCGCCCACTGGATGATCCGCAACGACCGCGCCGAGATGGACCAGGACGACGCCCTCGCCCAGCTGCGCCGGGCCCTGGAGTACATGGCCCCGGTCGGGGCCTCCCCGGAGCAGGTGCTGCGCCAGCTCCTGGAGCGTTCCGGGCTGCTGCGGGAACCCGCCGCCGGGCGCGTCGACTTCGTCCACCGCACCTTCCAGGACTATCTGGGCGCCAAGGCGGTCGTCGAGGAGGGCGATTTCCCGCTCCTGCTGGACAACGCCCACAAGGACCAGTGGGAGGACGTCGTGCGGATGGCGGTGGCGCTGGGCCGGCCCGCCGAGCGGGAGCGCATCCTCACCGGGCTGGTCGACGGAGTCGACGTCCGGGAGCTGGACGAGCGGATGAGCTTCAAGGTGCGCTCCCCGTCCATGAAACAGCTCCGCCGGGTACTGCTGACGGCCACCTGTCTGGAGCACGCGACCGAGATCGCCCCCGGCGTACGGCGGCGGGTCGAGGATCTGGCGGGGGAGTTCATCCCGCCCAACGGGCCCGTCCACGCCCGCCATCTCGCGGAGCTGGGCGGCACCATGGTGCTCGGACTGCTCCCCGGGCCGGGGAAGCTGTCGGAGGAGCGGGCCGTGGACGTGGTCTCCACGGCCGCCCGGATCGGGACCGACGCGGCCCTGCCCGTACTCGCCCGGTTCTGCGCCCATCCCGCCCTGACGGTGCGCCGCCAGCTCGCCTGGTCCTGGTACCGGTTCGACACCGGGCACTACGCGGAGGAGATCCTCGCCCGTCTCGATGAGACCGAGCTGTACTTCACCTCGCACCACACCGGCCATCTGCGGGCGCTGCGGGCCCTCGGCGGGCGGGCCCGCATCCAGATCGCGGGGGCGTACCGTCCCGACGAACTGGTCGAGCACATCGACGCCGGACGGCTCACCCATCTCTGGCTACGGGACGGCTACTTCACCGTCCGAGGGGAGGGGAAGAGCTGGCTGCACACCTTCCCCGGGCTGCGGACGCTGGTCATTCCGGAGCGGGCGGGGGCCGTGCCTCCGAACATCCCCCCGCACATCACCGTCACCCGGGTCCCGGCCCGCGCCCGGATCTGAGCCCCGCGGGCGGACGCGCCCAGGGCATGGCCGAGCCCCCTCGGCCGGGACGGCGGGCCAGTCGAGAGGGCTCTGTCAGGTGGTGCGTAAGACACGGTCGTGCGGGGCACGACCGAGCGGAGCGTGCTCCGCGTGGCTCGGTACGGTACTCAGCCGAGGTCGAACGAGCCCTGACCGATCTCGGTCACAAACGCGTTCCACGAGCCGGGGACGAAGTTGATCGACGGGCCCGCGGTGTCCTTGGAGTCCCTTACGGAAATCCGCTGGACGACCGGGGACTTGACTTCCACACAAGCTCCGTTTCCCCCGGAGTACGAGGACTTCGTCCACGTGTCCGTGGCTCCCTGAATGATGGCCATGTTCGCTCCGCTTCGGCATATGGGGGGTGAATTGCGCCAACGACTGTTGGTCTGGCCGACGCTACTCGCCATAGCCGATATCTGAGGCAGGGATTCACTCGGTCGGATGGCATATTCCACCGGACTCTTCCGCCGCGCGGTGGCGGGGTGTACCTTACGGTCCCCTCGCCGCCGCCGCCGCCGCCGCCTCCCCGCGACGGGCCCTTTCACCGGATCATGCTCGGTTCAAGGCCCGCTTCCCCATCGCCCGCACCCCATCGCCCGCGTCCCGCCGCTCAGCGGGCGTACTCCTTGGCGATGCCCTCGATGAAGATCCTCGTCTGTTCGACATTCAGCGCCTGGGCGCGCAGATGTTCGTACATCACGCTGTACTTGTGCACGTCGTTGGCCTTCTCCAGATAAAGATCACTGGTGACGCCCTCGATATACACGACACTGGAATCCGTCGCGTCGGGGAACTCCAGGATCGCGTACTGACCGTTGATTCCCGGGTGCGCGCCCATGTCGAAGGGCAGCACCTGCACCGTGACATGCGGCAGCAGGGACAGCTCCACCAGATATTCGAGCTGCTCGCGCATCAGATTCCGGCCGCCGACGACCCGGCGCAGCGCGGCCTCGTCGATCACCGCCCACAGCCGCAGCGGCTGCTCGATGTCCTTGACGCGGTCCTGGCGGCGCATGCGCACACTGACCCGCTTCTCGATATCGGGGGACCCGCTCTCCGGCAGCGCCCCCGAGATCAGCGCCTCGGCGTACGCCCGGGTCTGCAACAGACCCGGCACCACCTGGGGCTCGTACACCCGAAGGCTCGCCGCGTCGGTCTCCAGGCCGATGTAGACGCTGTACGGAATGTCGCCGAAGGCGTGCCACCAGCCCTGCTGGCGGGAGTCCTTGGCCATCTGCATCAGTGAGTCGACGACCCGGTGGTCGTCGACCTCGTAGACGCCGCACAGATCGCGGACATCGCGCTGGCTGATGGAACGGCGGCCGTTCTCCAGGCGACTGATCTTCGACTGGGACACCAGCAGGCGGTCCGCCACCTCCTCCGCCGTCATGCCCTTCAGCTCCCGGAGCCGGCGCAGCTCCAGGCCCAATCGGCGTCGCCTGACGGTGGGATTGACGTTGGACGCCACGGAAACTGCACCTCCGATTGCGTAGCTGAGCGTATCTACTGCTCAGCAGACTGCCACCAAAGGGCGCGGTGGCGCTGCCGAATGACCACACGGACCGCTTTCGCGCACCGCGCACCACGCCGCGCGCCCCGTGCCCGGTCGTGCGCGACGAGGTGCGGACGACCGGCGTACGGAACGCGTACGGCACGCGTACGGACGGTGCGCGGACATGTGAGCGCGCGAGGCAGCGC
>NZ_JBSGUP010000512.1:0-5938 GCF_053607985.1 Streptomyces sp. NPDC055078 | reverse complement strand
AGGAGCGGAGAAAAAAGATGCCGAACGACCTTGCGCACAGTCCGCCGCAGCCCCTCACACTCAACCAGCCGGGAGAAACCACCCACACCCAACCAACCACCGGCTCTGTTGACTTCGCAGAGCAACACCTCGGAAGCCACCGAGCCTGCAGGTCATTGCCGACCCCGAAGGCTGCCTGCCGTGGGCTTCACCTGCCCTGGCCGGAGCCGTCTGCAACGTCCGGGCCGGACGCAAGCACGGCATCATCGACGCCCTCGCCGAAGCTCGCATCACTAGCCGGGCGGACGAGGGCTACCAGAGCGCAGGCGGCAGAGGCCGCCAGCCCTGCCGCAGCCGGCAGGGAGGAGCCGTCCGCCGACCGGCCGTCGAATAGGGACAGCGTCGAAGCGCGCCGATAGGCGGAAGGCGCACCTACGGGCCTCAGAGGCACCGCTGTAGGGCCGTCTCCGGATCAGCCCCGCAGGCATCTCCTCGGCACCGCGCGAGGGAGGGGGCGGGCGAACCGCCCGCCGGGTGCTCCTGCGCAACGGTGTCCGCGAGCCTGCACTCGTCCACCGTCAGCGACCAACGATTGCACCCCGGGGGACCCCCATGGGCGGTGCGCCACTTGGTAGATGAAAAAAGCATATCTTGTACAATAGACACTATCTACCTCAATCTAATACTTACATCCAAACGTCTGTGGAGAGCTGGGGGGCGCTAGGCAGGGCTCTGCAGAAGACCCTGAAGCCGTCTGACTTGCCGACGGCATGCACCTTTCAATCCTTTGGCGTCCGAAACGACTAGGGCTTGACCGCATCCGCCTCCCTGGTGGCATCAACAGGCGTGGATATGGATAGGGTTCACGCATCCCGCACCTTGTGAACGGCTTGCTGGATGAGAGGAGAAGTGGCTGACGATGCCTGACACCGGCGCTGCCGATGCGCGTACGCCGCCGCGGACACTTGCTGAGAAGCTCAGCGCCCTCAGGGAGAAGATGACTCCCACGGGAGGCAGGACTCCGTCGTGGGACAAACTGGGGAGGCTGATCAGCGAGCAGACACAGGTACCGATCTCCGGTGCCTATCTGTGGGAGCTGGCCAACGAGAAGCCCGGAACGAATCCGAAGCTGAGCCACTTGAGGGCGCTCGCCAGGTTCTTCGATCGCCCTGTCTCGTACTTCGTCGACGATGCGGTGGCGTTTGAAGACGACGAGACGGCTCAGATGGAACTGTTGTCCACCATGAAGCGGCTCGGGGTGCGAGACGTGAGACTGGACAACATTGATGACACCGGCAGCGCGGCCAGTTCCGAGACTGTCGCGGAACTGTTGGGCAGGTTGCAGACCCTCGTTCTCCTCGGCGACGGCAAAGTGCGTGAGATTGCGCTGAGTATCCAAGAGCTCAGCGCCGAACATCGGGAAACCGTCGGCGAACTGGCCAGGCAGCCAGAACTGCTCAACGCCCTGAGTCAGCCCGAGGTGCGCAAACTTGCCCTGGAAGGTGCCGAACTCCTGGATTCGAGCAGGCAAGCACTTCTGGCGCTGGTTGGACAGATGAGGCGGCTGGAGAAGGGGAAGGCGTGACAGAGGGCCCGCCACGCTACTGGCGTGGAGCCGCCCCATCGTCTGACTGCTCAGCGGCCGTCTCGGTAGGGCCCGAGTTTCAGGGTTTCGGCGATGAGTTCACGAGGCAGACGCGGCATCAGCCAGCAGGCTGCGTCGAGGCTCGCTTCGTCGGCATCCTGGACATCGGAGTCGTCCACGGGTGGCGAGGACTCGGCAGGTCTGTCCGGCGGGGCGACCGGATGGTAGAGGATCCGCCCCTCGTCGGTGCCAAGCCATACCCCCCCGCGGGAGCTCCGTACGCCCGCCCCGCCGGGTAGTGAGCCCCCGCGTGCCCGGCCTCCCGGCGGGACCGGAGATTCCCGAGCTTCACCCGAGTAACCCAATTCTCGCTCGCCATCGAGGAATTCCGCATCGCGTACCTGAGAGTCCGGCGTCTCATTCCGATACCTCCACTGGCTCCCGCCCGGCAGTGCCATGAATATCGCCTCGCAGTTCTTCGATTTCTTCGGACCCTCGGCACGGCTCAGGGGTGCTGCCTCCAGTTGGGCCGTACCGCCCTCTCGATGCATTGCCGCTGAGAGTGGCAGGGTGCCGCCGGGGGGAACGGCGGCACCCTGCTGTGGCCGGGACCCAGCCGCGGAAAAGGGGCGCGGAGGGCCGGCCAGCCCGGGTCACGCAGGAGGGAAACGCATCGGCCGGGAGTAGTCCGCAGGAGGCGGATTGGCAGGGCCAGTTCAATCGGTGGAGGGCGAGGAGCGTACCGACGAGTCTGCGGTGTTCGGGCTAGGTTCCAGGACGGACTTGCCGGGGTACGGGGTCCTTCTTGCCGACCGTTCCGGATTGCCGTAGGCGCGGCGCACGCATTGGAGTGCGGCTTCGTAGGTTTCCGTCGCGGTATCGAGGGTGATCTTCACGAGCGGTCTTTGTCTCTGAAGGAGATACGGATCAGGGCTTGTTGGAGGCGGTCGAGTTCTGAGGCGTCGCGCGGTGCTGCGATGCGGATTCCTGGTGCCGTGCCTCCGGTTCCGTCGAATTGCCGCACCGCGATGCCTCGGGCCGCGAGATGTGCGTGCAGCGGGGCGGGTTCCGGCAGGTGGACAAAGCGGTAGTGGAGGTCCGCGGCTGCGACGGCGTCACCGAAGCGCTCTACCAGCATGCGTTCCAAGGCGCGTGCTTGCTCCTGGATGAGAGGTCGTACCGAGTCGAGCCAGAAGGGGTCGGCCAGGGCCTCGACGTGCAGAGCGACGTCCAGCAGCGACAGGGACCAGGGGATGAGCTGCTCGGTCACAGCCTCCCGCAGGGCGAGATTGCGGGTCCAGAGGATGCCGGCTCGGGCCGCGGTGAGCCCATAGGTTTTGCCCGTCGACAGCATGGCAACCACGTTGTCGAGGTCGGAGCCGGCCAGGCTCAGGTTCTTGCCCTCGAATTCGATGTACTCCTCGTCGACCCCCAGGACGCTGTGCGGGTACCGTCGGCACACCTCCAGGAGGTCCCGCTGCGGCAGGTAGTGGCCCAGGGGATTGCTCGGGTTGGACAACACGACGAACCGGTGACGGGACATGGCCCTGCGCACCCGTTCCAGGCGCCGCTCGGCGGTGTCCTTCGCCGCGGCCTTGGGTGCGTAGGCCGTGGCGTAGGCGAACCTTTGCCACGTGTGCGTGTAGTCGGGGACGACCAGGGCCACATCCTGCCCCCTCAGGACACGGGAGAGGACGACGATGAACTCACTGACCCCGCGACCCGGTATCAGCAAGTGCGGCGTGTCCAGGCCGAGGTGATCGGCGACCGCCGCGAGGTAGGCGTCCTGTGCGCCGTACGGCGGCGGGACGAGGTCTTCCGGCCGGGTGGCGAGGAGCGTCTTCAGTGCCCGCACCGCGCCGGGCGGCGGGCCGTGCCGATTGGCGCAGACACTCAGGTCGAGAGTGATCTGGCCCGGCGGATAGCACGTCAGGTCGCCGCCCTGGACGGATGCCGGGTGCCGGACCGGCGGTGGCGCGCTGCGCGGCATATCTGGGGTCCTCCCTCATGTGGCCAGCCCTTGTCTTCGTGTCGGCCGGGCATGCGGTTTCGGGTCGGTGCGGTCGGTACCGCTAGCGCACGGCACTCGTGCCGGCCAGTTCCCACTGCTTGCCGGGGCGACCGTCGTCGGCGATGTCATAGGTGGCAGTGGCGTCACCTGTCCAGTTGGCCTTCTTCGTCTTGACCCACGCGATGCCGTACCCCCCAGCGCCGCTGGGGTGGGTCTTGCTGCCCCTCTCGCGGGCGTTCACGGAGCTGCTCAGGTGGTTCACTTCGCAGATGCCGCCGTGCGAGCAGTTGGCAATGGATGTGCGGCCGTGCTCTGCCCGGACGGAGAACGAGAGCTCGTGGAAGCGCTTGCCGCCGATGAACCACCCACTCGTCCCGTCCCAGGAGACCTTGTGCAGCCATGCCTTGTAGTAGCGGTACGGGCCCGACACTCGATAGCGCTGGATGCAGATGGTCGCGGACACCCTGACATCGGGCTTCCCCGGCAGGGCGAAAGACTTGAAGCTGGTCTTGCACTGCTTGGACGGGGCAGCGTGTGCGGGTGCGGCCGTCAACGCGGAGCCAGAGACGACAGCTGCGGTCAGAATCGCGGTCAAGCCCGTGCGTCGGGTCAGGAACATGCTGAGGAAACCCTTCAGGCAGGAAGTGTGGTGTCTCACGCGTGTGCGGCAGGGTGCCCGGGACGGCCCCTGCGCGCCGGAAATGTCACGGCTGCGCCATGGTTCAGCGGCGGGAGAGCAGCAGTGCCGACACTCAGGGGTCGGCACTCGCTGCGACGTTCACCCGGGCCGCTGCAGGCGGGGACAGGGATGGGTCAGACTGCGTGGCCGCTACCGGGCCCCTTACGGCCCCTGCCACAGCCACAGCCACCGCAGCAGGCGCCTACGGGGCCTCACCACGGTGCGATCGGCGGTCGTCTCGGCGCCCGCGCTGCGGAGACAGACGCGGTGGCGATGACGCCAGCGGCCTGCCGGAAGGATGATGCGGAGAAATCACGAGAGGCTCCTCGGTGGCAGCGGGGAGCTCCAGCGCTCAGGGACTGGCCTTCCGTTCGGGAGTGGCTCCCCAACTGCGGTCAGATAGGTCTATCCTGAGCACAGGCGTGTGCAACCACGCCGTTAGAGCACCCCAGTGATATGGGTTGGTCCCGGTCTCTGATGGTGCGTCGACTCTGTGAGAGTCATGGTGGTCGTCTCTTCGCGAGAGAGACGGCCACCACTTTTTCGCGGGCTGTGGATCACGCCAAGTGAGGTGTCAGCTACACCATCGGACCTCCGTGTCATCGCTTCCGGGGCGATGCTGGCGGGAGCAAAGTGAGGTCCTTCGGTCAGCGCTGTTCCGCATCAGCGTGAATCCGTGCCTGCCTCCTCATCATTACCACTTCTCTGGCAGAACACCAGTGAGCGGCAATTTGGTTTCCTCTTGTCGGCGCGGTTCTGGAGGATTGTCACCTTCACGCCGGTTCTGGAGAGTTGATGGCCGAGGGGGACATCTGCCGGAGCTATTCGCTCCGGGGCTCGACGGTCATGGGTAGACGATCGGCGTGTACTACGGCGGAGGCGACTTCTTTCGGCGTGTTCCCGGGCACTGGAGTGAGCTGCCAGCGGCGCAGGATCGTGGCGATGGCTATCGCCGCCTCGGTCCAGGCGAACTGCGCCCCGATGCATTTGTGGACGCCCGCGCCGAAGGGAATGAAGGAACGGGCAGTCTGGGTTCTCTGACGTTCCGGCAGCCATCGGTCGGGGTCGAAGCTGTCGGCATCGGTGAAGAGGCGCGGGTCGCGGTGCACGGCGTAGAGGCTGAACGCGACCTCGGTACGGGCCGGAAGTAGGAACTCGCCGAGTTCGACCGGCTGCGTGGTGCGGCGCATCAGCAGGGGCACACCGTGCAGGCGGGCGACTTCCTCCAGCACCCGCCGGATCACGACCAGCCGGGGTACGTCCTCGACCGTGACCCGGTCGCGGTCGCCGACGACGTCCCTGATCTCGTCCGCCACCTGCCGTTCGACCGTGGGGTGGGTGGCCAGTTCGTGGAAGCTCCAGGCCAGGGCGGCGGCCGTGGTCTCGATACCGGCGAAGAGGACGGTGCTCAGTTCGTCCCTGACCTCGATGTCGGTGAGATCCTTCGCCGCGAGCAGGAGCGACAGCAGGTCGTTGTGGCCGGTGTGCTCGGTGCGTCGAGCGGTGGCGACGACGTCGTCGATGACCCGGCGCAGGTTCGCCGCCGCTGTGTCGAAGTCCCGGTTGGCCCGGATGGGCAGCCGGTCGACGAGCCGTGGGGAGGCCGCGCGGATCAGCAGATTCTTCAGCAGCAACGGCAGATTCTCGCGCACGGCCCGCACCGCGGGCAGTCCGATGTCCGTGG
>NZ_JBSGUP010000511.1:0-5955 GCF_053607985.1 Streptomyces sp. NPDC055078 | reverse complement strand
GGCGACCACCAGGGGGAGAGAGTGCGAGCTATTCGGCTACGCTGTGGTAGCAGCCGAAGGACCATGTGCTGGAAACGGACGACTTGACGCAGCAGTTGTTGGAGTACGCGCTGTTGCACGTGACGCTGGCCGTGCTGCAGCCGGCTGTCAACGTTTCCGTTTCGCCTGTGAGTCCCTGCAGGTCGTAGATGGACATAGACACTTCCTCTCTGCGAGTGGATACAGAACTCGGGCCACGTTTCTGACGTGATCCGGGTAGGAGGGGGAGGTCGGTCGCCCCGGAATCCACCGGGGAGTTACCGGTCCCATGCCGCCGCCGTGACCAGGACCTAGGCCCAATGCAGGCGGCTGGTGCCTCAGGACAGTGCTCTGGGCCGCTCTCGTTCAACTCCAGCAGGGGAGCCCTGATGAGGTTGCAGAAAGAACGGCAATGACAAGGGCAGTGGGGTAGGAGCCGCGCCGACGGCGGCGAGAGCGAGAAGAATGCCCGCGCTGCCAGTGGCCAGATCCATGGACATACGCAGCAGTTGCGAACCGGGGAAGGCGGTGTGCCCCTTCCAGTTGAGTACATGCCAGTTCAGACCGTTGACCTGGGTTTCGGCAGCGTTGGCTGCATCGTGCTCTTCGTCAGCCGTGGTGAAGCCATGCGGTCGGCTGGCATTGACGAGCGCCATGCCCCCTTGCCCTTCGAAGAGGCCGGGGAAGAGGTAAAACTGAGAGCGTGTGGCACGCCCGATCGCCGTCAGTTGGGCTTCCAGTTCACGGTCGGGACGAAGGGCGAGGTACCGGTCGAGTGCGACACCGATGCCAGCGCTACCGACTGCGAGATAGGGCATGAGGCGGAATCCCTCGTCAACATAAAGGGCGCCCTGATCGTCGCTCTTGCAACGACGTAGGTCCTGGCGCAGGGCGACTTCGGCTGCGTCGAGGTAGCGACTCTCGCCAGTAGTCTCGAAGGCGGCAGTCAGGAAGAGCGCAGGCCCGGACGATCCGTACATCAGCCCTGCATGCGGATGAGTACCACCGCTGATCTCCGCGACATCCTCGACGCCTCCGAGTCCATCGCAGACGATGTCGGCGAAATGGATGGCCCGCTGTAGATACACGTTGTCGCTGCAAACTCGCGCGAAATGCAGCCAGTTCAGGCCCATGCCGGAGAGGCCGTGGAACAGGCTCAGGTCTGCCGTGTCGGGTTTCGCCTTGGATATTCGCGCCAGTAGATCCGTCGCTTCATCATGCCGGTCCAGATCCCAGAGAGCATAGGCGATACCATGGGAACCGTCATAGAATCCGTGGGGCATTTCTGAAGGACTTCGGAAAACTCTGCTGAGCAGCCATTCTTCTGCTTCAGGGACTCTCTTGACACCCGTGGCGTGCAGGGCCCATAGAACTCCAGCTGCTCCGTAGGCCATGCCTAGGGCGGCACCCGGGGAGGCAAACTGGGCGGCATCTCCCGGGAAGTAACGATCGGAGTGCTCTGGCGTGGCGCTGGCGAAAATTGCCTGGGTTATCGATGCGCACACCTTTGGGAGTACTTCAGGGTCTGCGCTGATTGATCGCAGATTGGAAGAGGAATTAGCCAAGGGTCGGGGAATGGAGCGCAGGGCGTCGCCGAACCAATTCTTCGGCACCCCGAATCGGTTCACGATGATATCCGCCAGGTGGGAAACCTTTGCGAGATTGTAGCGGAAAATTGGCGTCATCGGCGCGAATAGCGCGAACTTTAGGGCGGCAAGAGCGTATTCATCCACCGCAGTGCCCGAGTATCCACGTGGGGCCACGAACCCCGGGTTGGCCATTACCTGGCGCCCGCCCTGGGCGGTCAGCCACCCGCCTTCGAAATCAATGAGACGGATCCGCGATTCGCCCTCTGCCTCATGACACAAGATGTTGTGCATGTGCAGATCACCGAAGATCACGCCCCGGTCATGAATTGCGTGAACAGCCTGCGCGATTCGCTCCCATATGTCCATGGCCCAGATTCGGTATTCGTGTAATGCTCGTGGTCCTGGATCGCCGTAGCGAAGAAGTGGATTCCTAGTCCCGCAGACGCTGTAAAGACTGTCCCCTTCGACCAGTTCCTCAATCAGGAACTCGTGCCCTGCGACGCGGTGATAGCCCTTAAGCTCGGGTACCGCGTCCAAGCCCTGAAGCCTGGTAAGGATGTCCCGCTCGTGACGCAGCCGCGTCACAGCATCGCGGCCGCTGCCGTCAACACCTGCATGCGGCCGTCCCTCCTTGACTACCACGCGCTCTTCCGTGCGCTTGTCGCGCCCCTTGTAAACGCCGCCGCCGTTGGAATAGTGGAGGGCCGAGAGAAGTTCGTACGGAAGCTCGTCAATGCGGGCTGCGTCCCGGCTCGCCAGCGCGGGCTGCAGGAAGTCGGGGATCTTGACCCATTCAGGCACGGCGAATACGGGTCCTCGTAGATCTGGCACGAGGTCCCCTTCCTGGTTCTCGATCGCCATCTTCCAACGCCCGTCGGCCGCCCTGACCATACGGGGTGCAAACGCCCCATAGCGAACATAGATCGGCCCGTCCTGCCAGCGCAGGTCGCTCAGGACATATGGACCAGGTATACCGGCGAGTTCCTTTCCCAGCTCGGTCACAACCGCTTCTAAACGACCCTCGTCTTCAGGGTAGATCGTGACGAGCTTGCCACCCCCGGCGCGCTCCCCATACTTGGCATTGCGGCCGAAGTATTCGCGTTCCGTGGGTACCACCTTGAACATTAAGCAGTTTTTAATGCAATACTTGAAAACGCGTCGCGCAATGTCCTCAACCTGCTCGATCGTCGACGACACATGCACTTTCCAGCCCTGAGCAGGAATATTGCCACCGGGGGGGACGTAGTTCACCCAACCCGGTACTACGAGCCGAGTCCAACCCGTGGGAGTTGCGTCCCCTCTCAGCGGTGAGAGCAGGTCCTCATCAGTCACATCGGATGTGAGTCGATCATAGAACTCGGGGTCGGTTACACAGTACATCTCGTACTCAAGCTCGTGATTCATCCAGTTCTCCCCGTCCCATTCTCCCCTGTACTGAACCTACGGACTGCTGGCCCTCACAAAAGCGTTCCCATCGTCCGGCCGAGAGCCGCCTGACACATCGACGTCAGCCAAGAAGTCAATACACACTTCTCGCGATGAGATACCCGCGAATCCCGAAGCCGGCTGATCGCCCTTCGGGGCTCAGGTTCCTGGCCGGGCGACTTCTTCGTCTTTAGTAATCTCTACCAAATCCGCGAAGTTCGATCGTTCAGCATCTCCCATGCGTCATACAGAGACGGACTTCCTCGGCGTAGGGCCGCCTGAAACAGTTGCTGACGGCACCTGCCGGACCGGCAGGTGCCGTACGGGACCCTCTACCCACTGCATACCGGCATCCAGTGGGAGTAATTACTGCCTGCGCGAAAGCCTCCGTTCGTGGGCCGGGCGGCGCGTTCGCCGCAGTGCTGTATCACCAGGTTCGGATGGAGGGTCAGGAAAGTCGACTCGTTTCGGGCTCACCCGAAAGGTAGAGAGGCGGCAACAATCGCAACGCCAATGTCCGCATGAGCGAGGGGGGCGTGTGCTGCGACTGCATTTCACCGCGGAGGACCTGGCCAGGGTCCGTATCAGCCTGCTGGGGCCGCTCGCGGAGACCGAACTTGCGCTGTGGAATCTGCAGCAGCCTGACCGCAAGGCCATGTTCGGGAACTGGCGGGCAGAGACCGGACCCCGGATGAACGCAGACGGCCGGGACCTCGCCCGCTTCCTCGCCCTCCCCATAGGCGGTCTGGTCGACCTGTTCAATCTCACCGGCCCCGCCTCCTCCTTCGACGAGGCAATGGACCTCCTGCACGGAGTTCCACATCAGCAGCTGTGCGAGGAACTAACCTTCCACCCCTGCTTGGCCCGTCGCCGGGCCCCATGGCTGGGCCGGGTTCTGGAACGCGACCGTGACGCCATCGGGCGTCTGGCGGACTCACTGACGCACTGCCACAAGACGGCCGTCGCCCCGTACTGGACCCGGATACAACGCCACTTGGACACCGAAGCGATGCTCCGTAGACATCTCATGACCAACAGCGGACTAGCAGCCCTGCTCGACAGTCTGCGCCCGCTGCTGATCTGGAAAGCACCGGTACTGGAGGTCCCCGGGTACAGGCCCTGGCAACGGAGCACCGACCTGCATCTGGCGGGCCGGGAACTCATCTTGGCCCCCTCGGTCTTCTGCGGCCCCGTCCCTCAGCTCCTGGCCCGCCGCCATGGCCACGAAGTCCTGTTGATCTACCCCGCCTTGAGCGACCTCCCCGCCGCGAGCAACATCTGGGCAGCGCCCCTGGGCCAGCGCCACGGCAGGGCCACCCCTCAACCTTTGGTCGCCCTACTCGGCCGCACCAGAGCCAACGTCTTGTGCGCGATCGCCGACCACCCTCTGTCCACCACCACGCAACTCGCCAGCCTTGTGAGGATCTCCACCTCCAGTGCCAGCGAACACGCGACCGTCCTGCGTCACGCCGGCCTCACCACACTTGCCCGCGATCATAAGCAGGTACGCCATAGCCTGAGCGCGGTCGGCCTGGCCCTCATCAACACCACGGCATCCACTTCACCCTTCTAGGGGCTGGCTGTCCCACAAATGATCTACGACGTGCTGTTGACCAACTCGGTTCTCCGTTATCCAGCGAGGGTGAGGTGTGCAAGTGCGCGATGCCGGGCATGGCGTGGCGGACGCCGTCGCCTTTCAGGCGGCAGTCGCGGAGGTTCTTCCAGGTCTTCATACGGGCGACGGCGTGCGCGGCACGGGCTCTGACTTCGCGGTGGGAGGTGTTGTGTTTCTCTTTGCGGGCTGGCATTCGGCCTGGCCGCGTTCTCGGGGGTGCGGGATGACCGGGCCGGTGCTCCGGTAGCCGCCGTCGGCGATCACCGTGGCCTTGCCCGCAGCGGCCTTGGTGCGGGGCAGTTCCCGTGCCTTGCGGTCGTTGCGGTTGCCCGGCAACGGGCAGCCGACCGCGACGACCAGCCGGGTATCGGCGTCGATGACGGCCTGGTGGTTCGTCGAGCAGCGGTCGTTCTTCGACATCTCGGCCACGGTGTGGTCCTGGGTCGGCACGAGCGTGCCGTCCGCGATCAGGACAGTTTCCCTGCGGAACGGCATGTGGGGCTGGAGTGCGAGCCATGGCCCGAGGCGGTCGACGATGCGGTCCGCTGCCGACTCCGAGAACCCGGACAGCGGCGCAAGCCGTCGCAGGGTCAGGTTCGTCCGCCATCAGGAGCATGCGTTCCTCCAGCGGCAGGCTCCAAGCGCCGGTCCTTGCGCACCGGATCTGCGCCCTCACGGCGGAGCGCGGTGATCAGCTGGCCGAACCGACGCGGACCCAGCCCGCTGATCGTGGCGGTCAAGGAGGGCTCCGACGCCGTGAGCACACCAGTCACGCTAAGATCATCTCACCCGGACCAGCAGTTATGGGACAGCGCTAAGCCGTGGATCTAGCCCAGTACATTCCATCTGCGCGTGCCAAGGAGCCGTTAGGCAACTGCGGTGCCGTTTCCGGGAGTATGACGGAGAGGCGGTGCGCCACATCGCACTGCGGACCGATGAGCTGTTGTGTCGACGGCCACTCGGCTCTCCCCGGAGTGAGCAGTCCCATGAGTTCTTGGACAGATCTGTTCCGGTTGGAGCCTGATGGTCTCGGCGCATCCAGGCCCTGTCCTCGGCTCTCGTGCAGCGCGGTGGGCGATCGCGCCCCCGAGGCCGCAGCAGCCGCGCTGGCGTCGGATCCAGTGCCACCGCCAGCGCTTATCAGGGTCAACCGGATGGCTGCGGGTCGACGTGGTTGGTGCAGGAGGCCAGCAGATCAAGCTCGCTTGATTAGTACTCCAGCGGGATTTCGTGTCCTGGTCTGGCTCTTCGGCGGTAGTGGGATCGTTGTGCGGTGGCTTGGTGTTTTCTGCGCCAGTGTGACCAGTT
>NZ_JBSGUP010000510.1:0-5959 GCF_053607985.1 Streptomyces sp. NPDC055078 | reverse complement strand
GCTCCCGGCCGGGCCCCCGCTCCCGGCCGTCCGGCGGCCACCGGCCGGACGAACGCCACGGCCCGTCCGGACACCACCCGCCGGACGGAGGCCCCCGCCCGGACAGCTCTTGCCGAAGGCAACCGGTCCGTGCAACCGTCCACCCGGGCGGACGATCTTGTGCGGATCTCCCTCGCGCTGCGCCGCTCCCCCCTCGTCAACGAAGCCCGCAGCCCCACGGCCCCGACGGAGAGCAGCAACCCATGAGCGCACCTTCCGGACCCTCCCGCACGTCCCGCACGTCCCACACCTCCCGCACCTCCCGCGCCGGTCTCCGGCGCCAGGCGGTGGTCGTCGGCGGAGGGTTCGCCGGGATGCTCGCCGCCGCCGCGTGCCGGGCGTTCGTGGACAAGGTGACCGTCGTGGAGCGCGACATCCTGCCGGCCGGCCCGCTCCCCCGCCGGGGACTGCCCCAGGCGCACCACGCGCACATCCTCTGGGAGGGCGGGGCGGACGCGATCGAGCGGCTCGTCCCGGGGGTGACGGGCCGGCTGCTCGACGCGGGCGCCCGGCGGATACCGCTGCCGACCGGGATGGTGTCGCTGTCGCCGGAGGGCTGGTACCGGCGCTGGCCGGAGTCGCACTACGTCCTGGCCTGCAGCCGGGATCTGCTGGACTGGACGATACGGGACCTGGTGCTGCGCGACCCGGGCGTCACCGTGGTCCCGAACACCGAGTGGCTGGGGCTCACCGGGGATCCCCGGCGGGTCGACGGTGTCCTGGTGCGCCGGGCGGACGGGGCCGAGGCGGCCATCGGCGCCGCGCTGGTGGTCGACGCCTCCGGCCGCGCCTCCCAGGGGCCGCGCCGGCTGGCCGAACTGGGGGCAGGACCCGTACGGGAGACGGCGCTCGACGCGGGCGTGGTGTACGCCAGCCGCTACTACCGCGCCCCGGCCGGCTCCGACGGCGGCCCGATCGTCACGATCCAGGGCGACCCCCGGGAGCCCGGACCCGCGCAGATCGCCACGATCATCCCGATAGAGGGCGGCCGGTGGCTGGTGAGCCTGTCGGGTACGCGTGGCGGGGAGCCCACCGCGGACGCGTCGGCGTATCTGGATTTCGCCAAAGGTGCCCGGCACCCGCTGGTGGCTCAACTCCTCGCCCACGCCGAGCCGTTGAGCGATATCGCGGTCACCCGGAGCACCGTCAACCGACGCCGGTTGTTCGAGCGGGACCGCCGTGCGCCGGAGGGATATGTGACCGTGGGCGACGCCGTCGCCGCCCTCAACCCCGTCTACGCCCACGGGCTGTCGGTCGCCGCGCTGGGAGCACTGGCGCTGCGGCGCGAACTGCGGCGCTCCGGGGTTACGGCGCCCGGCCTCGCCCGCCGGGCACAGCGCGCCATCGCCCGCCCCGCCGGTATCGCGTGGGGGCTCGCCACGGGACAGGACGTCTTCTATCCGGACGCGCGCGGCCGGACCCCGAACGCCGTGGACCGGCTGGCCCGCCGCTATGTGAACCGGCTCGTCGAGACCTCCACCGGCTCGTACCGGATGGCCAGGGCACTCACCGATGTGATGACGCTCCAGTGCGGGTTCGACCGGCTGGTGAGGCCCGATGTGATCGTCGCGGCGGTGCGCGGGCCGCTGCGCCCTCGGTTGGCGGGCCCGCCGCTGACACCCCGTGAGCGCGGTTTCCTCCGGTGGCGCGGCGGGTCCGGTGACGACGGGCCGGGGGCCACGTCCGGCGGCACCGCGCCGGAGGCAGGGGCGGGCGGGAACGGACCGGGGTCCGCGCCCGGCGGGAGCGGCCCGGAGCCCGGATCAGGACCGGACGTACGCTGAGCCTGTCCTGAAACGCCGCAACGTCTTCCGGACCCCGCGCGACAGCAACGAACCCTGGGTACGGTGTGGTCCCGCGCCGAGGCCGTCGACCGAGGGGAGTCACGTGGGCACCAGGAGCGATATGCGCCGGCTCCGCGACGAGTTGGCGCGTGCTCTCGAACAGGCGGCGCCGGACGGGCCCGATGAGGTGTTCGCCGCTCTCTGTGCCCGGCTCGGCGAGCACCGCGGCAGGCCGGTGGTGCTCCATCTGGTGGACTTCCCGCCCCAGACGGCCAGCGGACTGTACCTGGACATGGCCGACCGCGATGTCATCTGTGTGCAGGCGGACACCAGTCCCCTCCACCAACTGATCATCTTCGGTCATGAGGTCTGGCACATGATGGCCGGTCACCAAGGACAGCACACCGCCGCCCCGCCGCCGCTGGGGACGGCGGCGGACGGGCCCGCCGCCGCCGCGCGGCTGGTCGCGGACGGGCAGGGCCTGACCAGCGCCTCGGGCGCCGTACACGGCCTGGCGGCGCGCACGGACTTCCGGCAGACCCAGGAGAACGAGGCGGAGACCTTCGGTCTGGCCCTCGGCACCCGGCTGCGGAGCTGGCTGGAGCCGGCGCCGGACCCGACGGAGCACGACGAGGTCGCCCGGCGTCTGCGGGCATCGCTCGGACACCGCCGGGGCTGATGTGCGCAACAGCGACTACTACCTCCCGGCCGTCGCGCTCGGCATCGCCTTCGCCGTCAAGCTGCCCGCGCTGCGGCGCGGCTGGCGCGACCCCCTGGTGCGCTCGGTCCACTTCCTGCTCTGCACCGCGGCGGTCTGCTTCTTCTTCGCCGCCCCGCCCACCATCAGCGCGGTCAACCGGATCACCGGTGTGCCGAACTTCTCCGCCCCGCTGGTCTACTGCATCATGGGCACCTTCAGCTGCGCCTGCCTCGTCCTCATCGTCAACTGGCGCGGCGGGCCCCGCGAGCGGGTCCGGCGCAGCTCCCGGACATGGATCGCGGTGTACGCGGCGGCCGTCACCGCCGTTCCGGTGCTCTTCGTCCTCGGGGACGCGCCCGTCGAGCGGCTGCGGGACCTGGACACGTACTACGCCGGCACCCCCTTCATCCGGGAGATGATCGTCACCTATCTGGCGGCGCATATCGTCTCCGCCGTCGTGACGACCGCCATGTGTCTGCGCTGGGCACGGGTGGTGGGCCAGTGGCTGCGGCTGGGTCTGGTCGTGCTGGTGATCGGGTTCGTCCTGAATCTGTGCTTCGGACTCGCCAAACTGACCGCGGTCGTCGCCCGCTGGACGGGCCGGGACTGGGACGCGCTCAGTACGGCCCTGGCTCCGCCGATGGCCGCCGCCGGAGGTCTGATCACCACGGCCGGGTTTCTGCTGCCGCTGCTGGGCCCGCGGATCAGTGGCGTACGGCGGGCCTGGCTCACCTACACCCGGCTCGGCGCGCTGTGGCGGGAGGTGCGCCAGGAGCGGGGGGAGCCGGGCCCGCTGCCCAGCATTCCCTGGTGGGCACCGCCGGAACTGCGGCTCACGGTGCGCGAGACCCTGATCCACGACGAACTCCTCAGGCTCCAGCCGTATCTGGACGACGGCGTCCGGCGGCGGGCGTACGAGACGGCCATCGCCGCGCGGGCGACCGAGGAGCACGCGGGGACCGTGGGCGTCGCCGCGATGCTGGCCGCCGCCGTGGCGGCACGCCGGAGCGGTCCCGCGCCGGATGAGGACGCGGAGGGCGCCCGGACGGGGGCCGACGCGCTCACGGCGGCCCTGAGTCCGGGCCGCGAGCGGCTGGTCCGGCTGTCCGGAGCCCTGCGCTCGCCGTATCTCACCGATGGCGCCCGGCGGGAGACGGGGTCCGGCGGGCCGCCCCGGACCGCCGCCGGGGCGGTACCCCCCACGGACCGCACCCGGCCGGGGCCGGGGGGCACCACGGGCGGCCCGGAACCTGCCCGCGCGCGGCCCGCCGTCCCGCCACCGGCCCCGGCGGCCGAGGCCGGGCGCCCAGCGGAGACCTCACAGAACGCGGAGACCCCCACCCCATGACGCACTCCCCCCACACCGGCGCTTCCCCGTCGTCCGATCCCTCGCCGACTCCTTCGTCCGATCCTCCGCCGACTCCTTCGCCGATTTCTTCGCCGATTTCTTCGTCCGGCGCTGCGTCCACTCCCGCGTCCACTCCCGTGTCCGGCCCTGCCCCCGGCCCTCCCGCTGCCCGCTCCCCCCGCCGGGCGGTGGTCGTCGGTGGCGGACTGGCCGGGATGCTCGCGGCGGCGGTGCTGGCCGAGTTCACCGACGAGGTCACGGTCATCGAGCGCGATCTGCTGCCGGAGGGTCCCGCGCCGCGCACCTCGCTCCCCCAGGCCCGTCATGTGCATCTGCTGTGGTCCGGTGGTGCGCGCGCCTGTGAGCGGCTGCTGCCGGGTGTCACCGGCCGCTGGCTGGCCGCGGGTGCCCGTCGGGTACCGATGCCGACGGGCCTGGTGACGCTGACCTCGCAGGGCTGGCTGCCGCGCTGGCCCGAGATGGAGCACATGATCGCGTGCAGCCGCGATCTGCTGGACTGGGTGGTACGGGAGCAGGTGCTCGCGCTGCCGTCCGTCACCCTGCTCCAGGGCCATGAGATGCGCGGACTGGAAGGGACGGCCGCGCGTGTGACAGGTGTCCGGGTCGGCTCCGGGCGCGGGGCCGAGCGGAGTCTGGACGCCGATCTGGTGGTGGACGCCGCCGGCCGTGGCTCCCGGGCCACCGGCTGGCTCCGGGAGCTGGGCATCGACGGCATCGAGGAAGCGGAGGTGGACTCGGGCCTGGTGTACGCCACCCGGATCTACCGGGCGCCGGACGGCTGCCCGGACTTCCCCGTCGTCAATGTCCAGGCCGACCCCGAGGACGGGTCGCCGGGGCGGACCGCGACGCTCGTCCCGGTCGAGAACGGCCGCTGGATGGTGACGCTCTCGGGCACCCGGGGCGGTGAACCCTCCGCCGATCCGGCGGAGTTCGAGCCGTTCGCGCTCACCGCGACCCGGCATCCGGTGGTCGGTGAGCTGATCGCGGCGGCCTCCCCACTGGGGGACGGGAGCGTCACGCTCACCCGCAGCACCACCAACCGCCGCCGCTACTTCGAGAAGGCCGCCCACTGGCCGGACGGCTTCGTGGCGGTCGGCGACTCGGTGGCCACCTACAACCCGGTCTACGGGCAGGGGATGAGCGTCGCCGCGCAGGGGCTGCTGGAGCTGCGGACCGCCCTGCGGGACCATGGCCTGGCCGAGCCCGGACTCACCCGCCGCGTCCAGCGGGCCGTCGCCCGTCCGGTCTCGCTCGCCTGGGATCTGGCGACGTCGCAGGACATCCGCTACCCGGGAGCCCGGGGCGGCCGGCCGGGCCCGGGCTCCTCGCTCGCCACCCGCTATGTCAACCGGCTGGCGTACGCGGCGACCGGCCGCGCCCGGCTGGCCCGCGCGTTCCTCGGGGTCGTCACCCTCTCCGCGCCCGCGTCGTCATGGCTGCACCCGGACATCGTGGTGGGAGTGCTGCGCGGGCCGGGCCGGGGGCGGCTCCAGGGGCCGCCGCTCACCGCCCGTGAGCGTGAACACGCGGCGCGGGAGATCAACTCGCACCAGGAGCTGTGATACAGGTCACATCACAGGGTGATCCTGGAGTGTCCCATGGCCGAACTGCGTCGTAGGGCAAGAGGAGTTGACCAGCAGCAGCAGAGGAGCAACTCGATGTTCCCCACCGTCGAACAGTCGATCCCGGCCCAGCTCATCAGCGACGCCCCGCAGCCCGCGCAACTGGCGGTGTGTCTGACCTACAACGCCGACGACCCCCTCGCCGTCCGGATGTCGTTCCCCGCCGCCGTGTCCCTCAGCGGCATCGGTGTGACCTGGACGTTCGCCCGCGCGCTGCTCGACATGGGCCTGCGGGCCCCGTCGGGCACGGGCGATGTGCACATCTGGCCGTGCGACCGCACCCGGACCATGGTGGAGCTGCGGTCGCCCGAAGGGGTGGCCATGCTCCGGTTCGCCACCGGGCGACTGCGCCACTTCCTGCTCCACTCGTACGCCACGGTCCCCGCCGAGCTGGAGTCGCGCGCCCTGGACGTCGACGGCGCCCTGGCGGCACTGCTGCGAGGAG
>NZ_JBSGUP010000509.1:0-5992 GCF_053607985.1 Streptomyces sp. NPDC055078 | reverse complement strand
GTCGGGCCCTTCGTCACTGCCGTACTGCCGTACTGCCGTCAGACGGCGGCCACCGCCGTCAGTCGTTGCCCGACAGGATCGACACCAGACGCAGCATCTCCAGGTAGATCCACACCAGGGTCAGGGTGAGGCCGAAGGCCGCGAGCCAGGACTCCTCGCGCGGAGCGCCGTACGTCAGACCGTCCTCGACCTGCTTGAAGTCGAGGGCGAGGAAGCACGCGCCCAGGATGATGCCGATCACACCGAAGAGAATGCCGAGGCCGCCGCTGCGGAAGCCGAGGCCGTCGCCGCCGCCGAAGACGGCGAACAGCAGATTGACCGCCATCAGCAGCAGGAAGCCCATGGCCGCTGCCATCACAAAGCCGTAGAACCGGCGGTTGACCCGGATCCAGCGCATCTTGTACGCGATGAGGACACCGGCGAAGACCGCCATGGTGCCCATGACCGCCTGCACGACCACACCGGGGCTGATGTAGGTGCTGACCGCGCTGGAGATCACGCCGAGGAAGACACCCTCGAACGCCGCGTACGACAGGATGAGCGCCGGGACCGGCTTGCTCTTGAACGCCTGGACGAGCGCCAGGACCATGGCGACCAGGGCGGCGCCGATGGCGATGCCGTACGACTTGCCGATGTTGGCCTCGTCGACCGGCAGCAGGAACCAGGAGAGCGCGGCGGTGAGGACGACGGTGCCGAGCGTCATCGCGGTACGCGAGACGACATCGTCGATCGTCATCACCCGCGGCTGACCGGGTGCCTGCGGGCCGACTCCGCCGACCTGGGGGTCGACCGGTGCGTAGGGGTTGGTCGCGTACGGGTTGCCGGTGCCCTGGGCGTAGGGGTTGGTTCCTACGGCGGGGCCCCCGGCCTGCGGCTGCGCGTTGAAGCCCGCATAGCCGTTGTCGCGGCTGAACCCCCGTCGCGAGAAGACCGGGTTACTGCTCCTCATCTCACTCCTCCATGGCCACCGTGCGCGGCCTTGCGTCAAGAGTAATGCGGGAGCAAAGGAAGCACCCTAGTGCTCGGGGAGGATCTTTCCGGATCGTGACCCTCGCCACGGTCGGGAATCAGCCTTTCTGGCCCGGCCGCCCTTCCGCGGTCATGCCTGATCACACCCGGTCACACCGTACGACCGGCCACACCCCGACGCGCCGGGCCGCCCGCCCGGCCCGACGCGCCCACCGACCCGGCCACCGCCCTGCCCGGCGCGTCGGGGGACGGGAGCACCCCGGCGGAAGCCCGTCCCGGGAGCCGCCCGGAACGGCCCCCGGGGACGGCCGGCGCCGGTCCCCGCGCGCACCGCACCCGGACGCGCACACGGACCCGCACCCGGACGCGGGCGCGGGAGGAGCCGGGTACGCGCGGTCGCACGAGGAAGGGTGGTCCGGAAGGAGGGACGGGGCGGGGTGCGGGGATGTGACCATGGGTGACGCTGGAGATCAAGGTTTCAACCACCCTGGGTGGTACTCCGAGCCGCTTGAAGTGCCCGGAGCCGGACTCGAACCGGCACGGCCCGAAGGCCAGCGAGGTTTAAGCTCGCCGTGTCTGCATTCCACCATCCGGGCCAGGTGCGTGGCTCCGCGTAAGCACAGGAGCCTATCCGGGGAGATCGATACGCCGGACGGGCTCATGGCCCGATGTTGTCTTATTTTATTGCCGGTTGAGGGTGCGTCAGGCCAGGTGACGGGGCATGCCGGGGCCGCCGTCCCGGCAGGTGGTCTCCACCACACCGCCGAGTGATTGACGGAAACTCGCCGCAGTGGGGGGCGCGCTCGCGCAGCGCGCCGAGCGGCCTCCGGGGGGCGCTCACCGGGAACCCGCCGCCGCTCGCCCGGGAACGGTCGGGGAACAGTCCGCGAACGGCGCTCGAACGGTCCGTGACGGGTCCGCGAACAGTCCGTGAACAGTGGCGGTTCGGGGCGTAGCCCGGCGACCGGGCCGCACCCGGCGGAGGAAACCCGGGGCCCGGACACGGGGCGGCCTCTCCATGACCGGACCAGGAGCCGGAGGCCCGGCCTGTGCGGTCCCGGCGGCGGGCGGCGGACGGCGCATGGCGTCAGGGCACGGCGTCAGGGGCGCCGTCATACCAAAGGAGGACGCCGGGCCTTCCCGGTCCGACCAAAGAGGGCCCCAGGAACGGGCACGGGGGCTGACGTTCCGCGCCCGGGACGCGGCGAGGATGGACATCGTCCACAGCACATCCGTCCGTGACAGGAGCGCCCCCTCGTGACCACCACGCCCATCGCACACCGCGCCACCGCCGTGGCCGCCCGCGCCACGGATCTGTCCAAGGTGTACGGACAGGGCGAGACCCAGGTGGTCGCCCTGGACCGGGTCAGCGTCGACTTCCGGCAGGCCGAGTACACCGCGATCATGGGGCCCTCCGGCTCCGGCAAGTCGACCCTGATGCACTGCGTCGCCGGGCTCGACACCTTCAGCTCGGGCTCGGTACGCCTCGGCGAGACCGAACTGGGCTCGCTCAAGGACAAGCAGCTGACCCAGCTCCGCCGCGACAAGATCGGCTTCATCTTCCAGGCGTTCAATCTGCTGCCGACGCTGACCGCGCTGGAGAACATCACGCTGCCGATGGACATCGCAGGGCGTAAGCCCGACAAGCAGTGGCTGGAGGCGGTCGTCAGCATGGTGGGGCTGCGGGACCGGCTCAGCCACCGGCCCACCCAGCTCTCCGGCGGGCAGCAGCAGCGCGTCGCCGTCGCCCGCGCCCTCGCCTCCCAGCCGGAGATCATCTTCGGTGACGAACCGACCGGGAACCTGGACTCGCGCTCCGGGGCCGAGGTCCTCGGTTTTCTCCGCAACTCCGTGCGCGAACTGGGCCAGACCGTCGTCATGGTCACCCATGACCCGGTCGCGGCCTCCTACGCCGATCGCGTGATCTTCCTCGCCGACGGCCGGATCGTCGACGAGATGCTGCACCCCTCAGCGGACGGCGTCCTCGACCGGATGAAGGCATTCGACGCCAAGGGCCGGACCAGTTGACCGCCAGGCGCCGGACCGCCGGACCGGCTGACCACCGGGCGCTGGACCGGCCCGACCGGCTGACCGGCTGACCGGCTGACCGGCTGACCGCGCAAGGCCGGACCAGCCGCCCCCCGGCCCACCGCCGCCACCGCCACCGCCGTCGCTTCCCTCCCCGCCCGCCGCCCCACGCGCCACCGCTTCCGGGGACCCGCCCCCACAGCGCCGCGCCCCCCGCGGACCCGCCCCCCGCGCCCCGTACACACAGCTCCGCCCGCACGGCCTTCGCCCGCAGGGCTTCGCCCGGCGCGGCCCCCGCTCGCACGGACCCGCCGACTCCCGGCCGCTCCGCGTACCCCGGCTCCCACCACAGGACTGACTGACATGTTCCGAACCGCCCTGCGCAATGTGCTCGCACACAAAGCCAGGCTGCTGATGACCGTCCTCGCCGTCGTACTCGGCGTGGCCTTCGTCTCCGGCACCCTGGTCTTCACCGACACCCTCGGCAACGCCTTCCGCAAGCAGTCGGCGAAGAGCTTCGACAACACCGCGGTGGTGGTCTCCAGCCCGACCACCAACAGCGGGGTCGGTGAGAGGGACAGCGGACTGCCCGCCTCCGCCCTGGCGAAGATCAATGAGGTGGACGGGGTCGCCGAGGCCACCGGCCGGGTCTCCGGATTCGCCGGAGTCGCCGACCAGAAGGGCAAGCTGATCGGCAAGGGCTGGTCCACCAAGGGCGGCAACTTCGCCCCCGGCAAGGACGGCAAGGACGCCTCGTACACCTTCACCGAAGGCACAGGACCGGCGCGGGACGGCGAGCTGGCCCTCGACAAGGAGACCGCCGACAAGGGCGAGTACAAGGTCGGCGACACCGTACGGGTCGCCACCAACGGCCCCGTGAAGGAACTCACCCTGGCCGGTGTCTTCACCACCGAGGACGGGGAAGTGAACGCGGGCGGCAGTCTGGTCCTGTTCACCACCGACGTCGCCCAGAAGCTCTATCTGAAGCCCGGTCTCTTCAACGAGATCAACGTCACCGCCGCGTCCGGCGCATCCGACGAGAAGCTCCTCGCGGACATCGAGCCGCTGATGCCCAGCGGCGCCAGGACACAGACCGGCGACCATCTCGCCGACAAGCAGGCCAAGGACATCGAGTCCGGCCTGAACGACCTGAACACCATGCTGCTGGCCTTCGCCGCCATCGCCCTGTTCGTCGGTGTCTTCCTGATCGCCAACACCTTCACCATGCTGGTCGCCCAGCGCACCAGGGAACTGGCGCTGCTGCGCGCCGTCGGCGCCTCCCGCCGGCAGGTCAAGCGCTCGGTGATCATGGAGGCCCTGGTGGTCGGCGCGATCGCCTCCGTCCTCGGCTTCGTGCTCGGCCTGGGGCTCGCGATGGGGCTGCGCTCCGCGATGTCCTCCTTCGGCGTGATGATCCCGGACGGTCCGCTGGTCGTCTCGGCCACCCCGGTGCTCTCCGCGCTCGCCGTCGGTGTCCTCATCACCGTGCTCGCCGCCTGGCTGCCCGCCCGCCGGGCCGCGAAGATCGCGCCGATGGCCGCGATGAGCAGCGTGCACGCGGCGGCGACCACCAAGTCCCTGCTCGTACGGAACATCTCCGGCGGCGTCATCACCCTGGCGGGTGCGGCGGCGATCCTGGCCGGGGCCTCGGCCGGGGAGGGCACGGGCCGGATGATGATCGGGGCGGGCGCGTTCCTGTCGCTGATCGGCATCATCGTCCTGATCCCGCTGCTGTCCCGCCCGGTGATCGGGCTGCTGCGACCGCTGCTGCACCGGGGGTTCGGCGTCTCCGGCAAACTGGCCGGGCAGAACGCGGTCCGCAACCCCCGCCGTACCGGAGCCACCGCGTCCGCGCTGGCGATCGGTCTCACCCTGGTCACCGGTCTCACGGTCCTCGGTGTGACGCTCGGCCAGGCCATCGACAAGATGACCACGGACAACGTCCGCGCCGACTACCTGGTCTCGATGGCCAGCGGCGACAGCCTGGACAAGTCGGTGCTCCCGGCGCTGGAGAAGGCGCCCGGCGTCAGCGCGCTCTCCTCGCAGCAGGCGTTCGACGTACGTGTCGACGGCGAACGGCACGCCGTGTCCGCCGTCACCCCGGGCCAGATCGAGAAGGTCCTGAATCTGGAGACGGTCTCCGGGTCCCTGAACACCCTGGCCGATGGTCAGGTCGCCATCGCCGAGAAGACGGCGGAGCGGCAGAAGTGGCGGACCGGGGACACGATCCCGGTGACCTTCGAGGACGACGACGGCAAAGCCGTGAAGAAGACGCTGACGGTCGGCGCGACCTTCGAGGAGAACGAGTTCACCTCGCCGATCGTGGTGTCGACCTCCTTCATCGCGCCCTACCAGGAGCGGCCGGAGATCCGCGACGTCTGGGTGAAGATGGACGGCGGCGAGTCCAAGGCCAATGAAGAGGCCCTGGTCGCGGCGCTGGGGGACAACCCCGGCATGAACATCATGGACAAGCAGGACATCCGCAATATGTTCGGCGGAATGATCAACACCATGCTGAACATCATGTACGGCCTGCTGGGGATGGCCCTGATCATCGCGGTCCTCGGGGTGGTCAACACCCTGGCGATGTCCGTCTTCGAACGCCAGCAGGAGATCGGCATGCTGCGGGCGATCGGCCTGGACCGGTCCAAGGTCAAGCGCATGATCCGCCTGGAGGCGGTGGTGATCTCGGTCTTCGGCGCGGTGATCGGTGTCGCCCTCGGCTCGTTCCTGGCCTGGGCGATCGGTGAGACGCTCAAGCAGAGCATCCCGGGGTACGCACTCGTCCTGCCCTTCAGCCGGATCGGGCTCTTCCTGCTGCTGGCCGCCGTGGTGGGCGTGCTCGCCGCCCTGTGGCCCGCGCGCAGCGCTGCGCGGCTGAACATGCTGACGGCCATCAAGACCGAGTAGCCGTCCGGCGGGCAGCAGTCCGGCGGGCAACCGTCCGGTGGAGTGGGGCAGGGCCCCGCGACCGTGAGCATTCACCGCTCACGGC
>NZ_JBSGUP010000508.1:0-5993 GCF_053607985.1 Streptomyces sp. NPDC055078 | reverse complement strand
GTGCGCACCCCAGCAGGCAATCGTCCGGCCGGTCCACCGGAACCCGGGCGGACGCGGTCCCCGGCCCCCCGCCCTCGGTCAGGCACTGACTCGGTATTCGAAAGGCTCCTTGTGACTGTCGACATCGAAAAGACGGGTCCGGAGGACGTACCACCGCCACCGGCGGCCGGACCCGAGGCCATCAAGGCCATCCCGGTCCGGCACTACGGCCGCTACGTCGCCGCCGTCCTCGCGATCGGGCTCCTGGCCCTGGTCGTCTACGCCTTCTCCCAAGGCAAGATCAACTGGGACGCCATCCCCGACTACTTCTTCGACGACCGCATCGTCGACGGCGTCGGCAAGACGCTCGTACTGACCGTCCTGTCGATGGCCATCGGTATCGCCGGCGGCATCGTCCTCGCGGTGATGCGTCTGTCGAGGAACCCGGTGACCTCGTCCATCGCCTGGTTCTACATCTGGTTCTTCCGGGGCACCCCGGTCCTGGTGCAGCTGTTCGTCTGGTTCAACCTGGGTCTGGTCTTCGAGTACATCAATCTCGGCTTCTACCGGGACGAGTGGTCGGACTTCATGACGCCGTTCCTGACGGCGCTGCTGGGTCTGGGGCTCAACGAGGCCGCGTACATGGCGGAGATCTGCCGCGCCGGTCTGCTCTCGGTCGACGAGGGCCAGACCGAGGCGTCGCACGCCCTGGGCATGAGCCACGGCAAGACGCTGCGCCGGATCGTCATCCCGCAGGCGATGCGGGTCATCGTGCCGCCCACGGGCAACGAAGTCATCAATATGCTCAAGACGACATCGCTGGTGGCGGCGGTGCAGTACACCGAACTGTTCCGCCAGGCACAGAACATCGGCCAGACCTCCGGCGCACCGGTCGAGATGTACTTCCTCGCCGCCGCCTGGTATCTGGTGATGACATCCATCCTGAGCGTGGGCCAGTACTACCTGGAGCGGTACTACGCCCGCGGCTCCAGCCGCAGTCTGCCGCCGACCCCGTTCCAGAAGATCAGGTCGAGTGTGTTCTCGCTGCGCCGCCCGAAGGGAGTCTCCGCATGAACGCCATGGTCAGGGCGGAGGGAGTGCACAAGTCCTTCGGACTGGTGGAGGTGCTCAAGGGCATCGACCTGGAGGTGGCACCGCGTGAGGTGTTCTGTCTGATCGGCCCGTCCGGTTCCGGCAAGTCGACCTTCCTGCGGTGCATCAACCACCTGGAGAAGATCAACGCCGGCCGGCTGTACGTCGACGGCGAGCTGGTCGGCTACCGCCAGAAGGGCGACAAGCTGTACGAGCTGAAGGACAGCGAGGTCGCCGTCAAGCGCCGGGACATCGGCATGGTCTTCCAGCGCTTCAACCTCTTCCCGCATATGACGGCGATCGAGAACATCATCGAGGCGCCGGTCCAGGTCAAGGGCGAGACCAAGGCGGTGGCCCGCGCACGGGCCGAACAACTCCTGGACCGGGTGGGCCTGGCCGACAAGGCCGCCACCTACCCCTCCCAGCTCTCCGGCGGCCAGCAGCAGCGGGTGGCCATCGCCCGCGCCCTGGCCATGCAGCCCAAGCTCATGCTCTTCGACGAGCCGACCTCCGCGCTCGACCCCGAGCTGGTGGGCGATGTGCTCGACGTCATGCGCGGTCTGGCCGAGGACGGCATGACGATGATCGTGGTCACCCACGAGATGGGCTTCGCGCGCGAGGTCGGCGACGCGCTGGTGTTCATGGACGACGGCGCGGTGGTGGAATCGGGCCATCCGCGCGATGTCCTGACCAACCCTCAGCACGACCGGACGAAGTCGTTCCTGTCGAAGGTGCTGTAGCCGCGGGTCGCGCGCACGGTGCGAGGGCGGCCCCGGCAGCGTACGAGGGCGGTACGGGCCCGGAGTCACGGAGTCCCGTACCGCCCTCGCACCGGCCCGCTCAGGGCACCAGCTCCGGGCGAAGCATCAGCGTCTCGAACTCGGACGGGGTGTAGGAGGCGTAGCCCCCGTTGGTGCCCACTCTCGTTCCCGACTTCGCCTCGGGCGAGTACACGCCGACCTTGCCCTCGGCCTGGGAGCCCATCGTCATGCCCGCCTCCCCGACGAGCAGCAGGCCGCCGTCCGGGAGCGTGAGACGCCCCAGCCGGTTGAAGGCCCAGGGAGCAGGCCCGGCACGGAACTCGGCCCCGCCCTTCCATGAGGTGGACACCCTGCCGTCCGACACTCGCCTCTGCACGCACTCGGCCTTGGCGGACGATGCGAGCACTGCGCAGAAGTCCTCCGGCAGCCCCTTGCCCCCGGTATCGCGTGCGACTGCCTCACGGTCCATGAACGCGATGCTCACACCCCGGAGTTCATTCTTCCCATCGCGTTTCTCCGTGACGAGGTAGTGCCCGTCGAGCGGGCCGGAGCCCGTCACGGCGGCATGGGGGACCTTGGCGAGCGGGTACACCCGCAGCATCGGCCCGTCCGCGACCTTCCGCACCGACTCGATGTCCCCGGGCAGCAGTTCGCGGATCTTCTCGGCCTGCTCCGCGTCTCCGGCACTGGCGGGCGGTGCGGCGACCGACCGCTTCTCGTCCCCGCCAATGGCAGGCCCCACGACCGCCCCGGTCGCGAGCACGCCGACCGCGACCGCCGCCGCGACGACCGCCGCGCGCCGGCGCCCCGTCCTGGCCGCCTTGATGTACACGGCCTCGGTCGTGACGGTGGAACTCCCCGCATCCTGGGCGGCCTCTTCCAGCATGTACCTGATGTCATTCATACGAACTCCTCCTGCACCTCTGCCCGCAGAATCGCGAGCCCCCGGGCCGCATGGCTCTTGACGGTGTTCTCCCGCATACCGAGCAGCTCCGCCGTGGCCGCGACGCTCTGGTCCTCCCAGTAGCGCAGCACCACCACGGCACGCTGTCTGGCGGTGAGCCGGTCCAGCGCGGCACGGATCACCAGCCCCGTCTCGGTGTCGGCGTCCGGCGGCGCCGGGCGGTCGGGGAGTTCGCCGTACGCGTGCTCCCGCCGCCAGAACCGGCGGCGGGAGGCGATGAAGGTGTTGACGAGGGTCTTGCGCGCATACGCCTCGATGTTGTCGAGGCGTATCCGCCGACGACCGCTCATCACCACCTTCACCAGCGTGGTCTGGACGAGGTCATCGGCCTCGTCCCGATCTCCGCACAGGAGGTAGGCGCTGCGGAACAGCGCGGTACGCCGGCCTTCGACGAACGCGTGCAGCGCGATGTCCTCCGCTTTCCCAGAGTCCCGCTTCATCCTCACCACTCCCCGGTCCGCCGGTCGCGGACCTTCACCCCTTCCAGTGCGGTGGCGGTCGCAGGAGGTTGCGCCCGGAGGCGATTCCGTCCGGAGCCGAGTGGACGGACACGTGGACGGACACGTGGACGGACACGTGGGCGGACATGTGGGCGGACATGTGGGCGGACATGTGGGCGGACATGTGGGCGGACACGATTCCGTCCGGAGCAGGGTGAGCGGAGGCTACTTCAGGGCAAGGACCAGGCTGTCCGACGGCGAGGACCATACGGCGCGGGCCTCGGCGAAGCCGGCCGAGCGCAGGGTCTCGGCGTGCCACTGGGCGGACGGGGTCTCGCCGTCCGCGTGGTCGCCGCCGTAGATGGCGAAGCGCTCGGCGGTCGGCGCGGCGAGCACCGGGTCCTGGGCGGCGAGGTCCCACCATTCGGCCCAGTCGACGGCGCCGGATTCCTTGGCACGGTCCATCCGGGCGTGCCGGTGGGCGCGCTCGGCGGCGTTGATGCGCGGGGTGGTGCGGTCGATCATATGGTCGGCGTTCATCAGAACGCCGCCGTCGCGGACGACACCGGCGAGCTGCCCGTAGAGCGTGGCGAGCGGTCCGCCGGGCAGCCAGTGCAGGGCGGTGGCGGTGAGGACGGCGTCGTACGAGTCGTACGGGAGCTTCGCGGTCCAGCCGGGGTCGGTGAGATCGGCGGTGATGAAGGTGGCGCGGTCGTCGGCGGCGAAGGTGCCCCGGGCGATGGTCAGCAGGGCGGGGTCGAGGTCGACACCCGTGCTGACGGCGTCCGGGAACCGGCGCAGCAGCCGGTCCGTGATGCTCCCCGTACCGCAGGCGAGGTCCAGGACGCGTGGCGCGGGGCCGACGACGGCCTCGACCATGTCCAGCATCACCCGGAACCGCTCCTCGCGGTCGGGCATGTACCACTCCTGCTGACGGTCCCAGCTCTGCTGCCAGGCCGCCCAGTCGGTGCCCGCCTCCGTTCCCGCCGGCGCCGCCGTCCCCGCGTTCGCTGTCGCCGCGTTCGCCGTCTGCTCTGCCATGGAAGCCTCCCATCCGTAATACCTCAAAGCGGTATCATCCATTACACACAATAAAGCGACCCTAGACCGCCTCGGTAAGGACTACAAGTGGAACTGGCCTATTACTCGGACTACGCCGTGCGCCTGGTCAACACCGAGGAGCCGGCTCGTAACAAGGACACCCTCACCTCGGTCGACACCATCCGCGAGCTGTTCGGCCCGTCCGCCCAGGCCGCGCGTCGCGCCACCGACTCGGATGTGACCCGCTTCCGCTCGGTGCGGAGCAGACTGCGGGCCGTCTTCACCGCGGCGGACGCCGGGGACGAGACCCAGGCGGTCGATCTGCTGAACTCGCTGCTGCTGGAGTTCCCCGTCAGCCCGCAGATCTCGGGCCATGACTTCCGGGACGACGACGGGCGCCCGAAGTGGCATATGCACCTCGCCGACCATCCGTCGAACGCGACGGCGGGGTACGCGGCGATCGCCGCGATGGGGCTGGCGTTCCACCTCACGGAGCACGGGGTCGACCGGCTCGGACTGTGCGAGGCCGAGCCGTGCCGCAACGCCTATCTCGACACCTCGACGAACCGCTCCCGCCGCTACTGCTCGGACCGCTGCGCGACCCGTGCCAATGTGGCGGCCTACCGCGCGCGCAAGCGCCTGGAGACGGAGCGGTCGCAGAGCACCGGCCGCAGCGCGGAGAACGCCCAGGAGACGAGTCCGCGCACGGAGCGCTGACCCTTCTCACGCGGCCGGTACCGGCCGCGCACCCGCCCGAGCAGCAGTTCCGCCGGTACGGTCCCGAACAGCCGGCTGTCCCCCTCGGCGCCCGGATTTTCCCCCAGCACCCACCAGCCGGTCTCCCGCCGCTCGACCAGCCGCTTGACGATGAGGAGATCCTGCTGGAGTGGATGGCGCAGTACGGCGATATCGCCCGGCCGTACCGTGGCGCCGTAGTGCACCAGCAGCCGGTCGCCCGCTCTGAGCGTCGGGTACATGGAAGGACCCGTCACTTCGGCCACCCCGAACGGTGCTGTCGGCTCCCGCCCCTGATCAGTCATCCGCCACCTCCGGCTCCCAGGGTATGTTCGGCCACCGGTCCCATACTGACCCCGGACTTTCGTCCTAAGCCCTAGGGGGCACTCGCGAAATCGGCTCTCTCACGGAGTAATGTCCCACCTGAGAAGACGATCACGAGGAAGGACAGCTCCATGCTCTCCCGCCTGTTTGCCCCCAAGGTAAAGGTCAGCGCCCACTGCGACCTGCCCTGCGGTGTCTACGACCCGGCCCAGGCCCGTATCGAGGCCGAATCGGTCAAGGCCGTCCAGGAGAAGTACCAGGCCAACGAGGACCCGCACTTCCGGGCCCGCGCCACCGTCATCAAGGAGCAGCGGGCCGAGCTCGCGAAGCACCATGTCTCCGTGCTGTGGAGCGACTACTTCAAGCCCCCGCACTTCGAGAAGTACCCCGAGCTGCACCAGCTGGTGAACGACGCGCTGAAGGCGCTGTCGGCGGCGAAGGGGTCGACGGACCCGGCGACCGGCCAGAAGGCACTGGACTACATCGCCCAGATCGACAAGATCTTCTGGGAGACGAAGAAGGCTTGATCGCACCTCGGTGCCTGGGATTGCCCCGTCGCGCGTCGTTCGCGCGGCGTTCGCGGGCCGTTCGCAGGTCGTCGTGGACCAGAGCGCGCAGCAGCGGGGCCCGACCGGGAGACATCCGGTCGGGTCCCGC
>NZ_JBSGUP010000507.1:0-5996 GCF_053607985.1 Streptomyces sp. NPDC055078 | reverse complement strand
GCGCAGCCCGGTGCGTACGGCATAGGCGGACAGACCGCCCGTCTCCGCCTCCGGAATCCGGTCGTTGCGGTAGACCCTCGCCTCGTCGAGCTTCCCGGTCGCCGACACCGAATCCACCGGGCCGATCCTGCCGACCATGGCCTCGGCCTCCAGCGGCAGCTTGGCGTCGTCGCCCGCCATCGTGGTGCCCGGAGAGACCGTGAGCAGATTGGTGCCCAGGGACGCGAGCGTACGGTCGAGTCCGGCGCGCGACGAGGACGAGATGCCCACGACCGCGACCATCGCGGCGATACCGATCGCGATGCCGAGCGCCGACAGAAAGGCACGCAGCGGACGGGTGCGCAGCCCCACCGCACCCACCTTGAGCACATCGCGCGGCCCCAGCCGGGACGGGCGCAGCGCCTCGGGGCTCGCGGTGCCTGGGCTGTCCGGGCCATCCGGGCCGTCCGGGTTCAGGGTCTCCGCCGTCGGCAGAGTCGTGTGGGAGGTCATCGGCCCACCCCCACCGCATCCGCGAGGGCGGCGTCCTCGACGATCAGCCCGTCCCGCATCCGTACCTGCCGGGGCAGCGCGTCGGCGATCTCCCGGTCATGGGTGATGATCACCACGGTGGTGCCGGCGGCGTGCAGTTCACGCAGCAACGCCATCACACCGGCCCCCGAGGCCGAGTCCAGCGCACCCGTCGGCTCGTCGGCGAGCAGCAGAGGCGGCTCACCGGCCACCGCGCGGGCGATGGCGACGCGCTGGCGCTCACCGCCGGACAGTTCGTGCGGCTCATGGTCCATCCGGTGGCCCAGACCGACCCGCTCCAGCGCCGCGGCGGCACGCCGCCGCCGCTCCGCCGGTCGCAGCCCGCAGTACAGAAGGCCGTCGGCCACATTGTCCAGCGCCGCCGTGCCCGAGGCCAGATGGAACTGCTGGAACACAAACCCGATCCGGCTCGCCCGCAGCGCGGAGAGCCGGGCGTCGGAGAGCGCGCCCACGTCGTAGCCGTCGATGTGCACACTCCCCGCCGTCGGCCGGTCCAGGGTGCCCAGCACATGCAGCATGGTCGACTTGCCCGAGCCGGACGGGCCGACGATGCCGAGGAGTTCACCGCGGGCGATCCGCAGCGAGACCCCGCCCAGCGCGGCGACTCCGCCGGGATACACCTTGGTCACATCCGTCAGTGCGATCACTTCGGTATCCCCACGGTCGTGCCCTCGGCGATACCCGTCCCGGAGATCTCCACCCGGCCGTCGGCGAACAGACCGGTGGTGACCGGGACGTACGACGCCGTACCGCCGTTGACGACCTCCACCCCGAAGCCGCCCTCGGCGAGTGCCAGCAGCGCCGAAACCGGCACCGTCAGCACGTCCTTGCGGGTGTCCGCCGTGAAGTCCACGTTCACGGTCGCCAGGACGTACTGGTCGGCCGCCTTCTGGGCCTTCGTGCCGGTCAGACCCACGACCACCTCGACCTTGGTCGACGCCTCCTCCTGCCCGGTCGCCGGTTCGATGACCGTGGAGACCTCGTCGATCCGGCCCTTAACCTCCGTGTCGTCGGGCAGGGTGACGGTGACGGTCGCGCCCTTCTTCGCGAGCCGCTGATCCGCGGCTTCGAGTTCTACGGTGACGGCCCGTGCGGTGCCGGTGTACTCAAGGATCTTGCCCCCGGGACCGAGCGGATCGCCCACGGCTGCCTCCAGGCCGTCCACCTGCACGGCCCCGGAGGCGAACACCACCCGGCCCAGATCCACCGCGCCGGTCTCCTCAAGACCGAGATCCTCCTGCCACTCCTTCACCGCGTCCGCCGTCGCGTCCGTGAACTCGTCGTCCACGGTGAACCCGGTGTACCCGAGCGCACTGAGGTTGCTCTCCAACTGCTTGACGTCCTGGCCCTCCACACCCTCCTTAAGAGGCCGGTACGCGGGCAGCGTGCCGTACATCAGCGTGACCGGGCGGTTGTCGACCTCGTACAGCGGCTTGCCCCGGGTGACGCGGTCGCCGGTCTCCGGCAGATCGGTCAGCGTGCCCGACAGCCGCCCGGAGAGGGTGGTGGCCGGGCCGTGGCCGAGCCGGCCGCCCTCGCGGTGGACATCCTCCAGGGTCTGCCTGGTCACCTTGGCGGTGTTCGGGGGGAGATCGCTCGCGGCCTTGCCGTCGCCCGATCCGCTGTCGCCGCCGAGTCCGAGCGTGGCCGCGGCCACCGCGCCACCGGCGGCCAGGACGGCGACGGCGACGGCGATGTTCCGGCCCCGTCCGCGGGCCCGGCGACGGCGCGGCGGCCGGACCGGAGCCGGCTCCTCCGCAGGGACCTCCCCGGCCACTTGCTCCATGGTCGTCTCGCTCATTCCTGCTTCTCCCCGGCCTGGCGACCGGCGCTCATCAGGCCCTTGCACGCCTGCTCGGCCTTCTTGAAGTCCGGGTCCTCCGCCTGCTTGGCGTCCATGCGGATACCGCCGCCGGCCTGCGGGTCGGGGAAGTCCTCGACGCCGTTCTTACGCATGCACTGCGCGTACTTCTGCATCGCGTCACGGACCTTGGGGTCGGGCTTGCCGCCGGGCCCCGTGCCCTGCGGCTGGAACTCACGGCACGCCTTCATGGCCTTGTCCATCGTGGCCCGGTCCGGGCCTTCGCCCGCCTTCTGCTTGACCATCACCCGGCCGTCCACCGGGTCCTCCATGGGGACCCCGTTCTTGCGCATGCACGCGGCGAACTTCAGCCCCATCTCCTTGGGATCCAGGCTCGGCTTCGCGCTGCCGGCCTTCTTCGCGTTCTCGCCCTCGGCCGCCGACGCCACCTTGCCGTCGTCGTCATCGCCGGAGCCGCATCCGGTCAGGGCAAGCGCCAGCGCGAGCGGGAATGCCGCCAGCGCGGAGCGGGTGCGAGTTCGCATCGCTCGTCTCCTTCTGTCGCGGGCCGGAGAGATTCCGGCCGCTCGGCAGCGATGCAACTCAACCGCCCGTTTCCTCGCCGTTTCCACCGCCGGGCCGGGGCGGCGAGCCGGGTGAGATCCGTCAGAAGCGGCCTAACACCGCGGAAACGCCGTGGCCGTCACCATGGCCCCAGGGGCCGCGCCATGTCAGGTGTGGAGCGGGCCCCGCGAACCGGAGAGCGGGGCGGCGGATGCGGGTACTGGTGGTGGAGGACGAGCCGATGCTCGCCGATGCGATCGCGGAGTGGCTGCGCGAGGAGACGCACGCGGTCGACATCGTCAACGACGGCGCGGCGGCGCTGGAGCGCATCGCCGTCAACGACTACGACGTGGTCGTGCTGGACCGGGACCTGCCCGCCGTGCACGGCGACGACGTCTGCCGCGAACTGGCCGCCTCCGGCGCGACCCTGAGGGTGCTGATGCTCACCGCCGCCGCCGAGGTCGCCGACCGGGTCGACGGCCTGGGTCTCGGCGCCGACGACTACCTCACCAAACCGTTCGCGTTCCCCGAACTCGCCGCCCGCGTACTGGCGCTGGGCCGGCGCTCCCGGCCCGCGGTGCCGCCCGTACTGCGCCGGGCGGGCATCACCCTGGACCCCGCCCGCCGTGAGGTGTTCCGGGAGGGGCGCTACGTACCGCTGTCACGGAAGGAGTTCGCCGTACTCGCCGAACTGCTGCGTGCCGACGGAGCGGTGGTCTCCGCCGAACAACTGCTGGAGAAGGCGTGGGACGAGCACGCGGACCCGTTCACCGGGGCCGTCCGCCTCGCCGTCCTCAAACTCCGGCGCAAGCTCGGCGGCCCGCCCGTCGTCGAGACGGTCACGGGAGCGGGGTACCGGATCTCATGACACCGGATGCCATGACGCGGCGCGGGCGGCTCCGGACCCGGCCCGGGCCCGGGCGGGGGAAGCAGCCGAAGCGGTCGAAGAAGACACTCACCCGCGGCATGTCGCTGCGCACCCGCCTCACCCTCATCTACGGCGGGCTCTTCCTGGTCGCGGGGGTGGTGCTGCTCAGTGTCGTCTACGCCCTGTTCAACCAGCAGCTCAGCGGGGGAGACCCCAAGATCTTCGGGCGGAACCTGATCGCCGGCGTCCCCCGGCCGTCCGCTTCGGGTGCCCCTGAGGCATCCGCTCCGGGTGTTCCCGAGCCGTCCGCTTCGGGTGCTGTGGAGCCGTCCGGGCCGGGTGTTCCCGAGCCGTCCGCGTCCGGCGTCCCCGATGCCCCGGCCCTGTCCAAGGAGTCCTACGTCCTCACTCAGGACGGCACCCGGATCAACGTCGGGAACCCCGACGAATGGCTGAGGAAGCAGCGCCAGGCGGTCCAGGACGCGGCGACGACCTCCATGCTCACCCAGGGCGGCATCGTGCTGCTGGGCGTCGGCTGCACCGCCGCCGGATTCGGCTGGCTGGTCGCCGGGCGCGTACTGGCCCCGCTGCACCGGGTGACGGAGACCGCGCGGCGGATCGCCGCCGCCCCGGCCGCCGGGCGGGGACTGCACGAGCGGATCGCGCTCAACGGCCCGCACGACGAGGTGAAGGATCTCGCCGACACCTTCGACACCATGGTCGAACGCCTCGACCGCTCCTTCGACGGGCAGCGCCGCTTCGTCGCCAACGCCTCCCACGAACTGCGCACCCCGCTCACGCTCGGCCGCGCCCTCGTCGAGGTCGCCATGCACCGCAGAACGGCGTCCGACGACGTCAAACAGCTCGGGGAGAATCTGCTGGAGATCAACACCCGGCACGAGCGGCTGATCAGCGGGCTGCTGCTGCTCGCCGACTCGGAGAACGAGATCACCGACCGCCGCCCCGTCGATCTGGCCGATGTCGTCACCCATGTCGTCGCCCAGACCGCGCCGGAGGCGGAGCGCGCCGGAATCACCGTCCGCGAGGAGCCGGCCGAGGCCCTGACGACCGGAGACGCGCTGCTGCTGGAACGCCTGGTCCACAACCTCGTCGAGAATGGGATCCGGCACAACGCGGGTCGCGGCGGCTCACTGCACATCACCAGCCGCACCCGGGACGACGGCCACGCCGAGATCGAGGTGAGCAACACCGGGCCCACGGTCCCCCCGTATGACATCCCGGCCCTGTTCGAACCCTTCCGCCGCCTCGGCGCGGACCGGGTGGTCAGCGCGAAGGGCGCCGGGCTCGGCCTGTCGATCGTCCGCGCCGTCGCCCGCGCCCACGAGGGCACGGTCACCGCACGCCCCCGCGAGGGCGGCGGCCTGGTGGTGACGGTCACGCTGCCGCCGTGAGCGGTGACCAGCGCGCGTGCTCCGGCGCGGATCCGTGGTGGGCTCCCGGCAGGGTCCGGGGGGTCCGGCCGGCCTCGGCCGCCCCGGTCCCGCGCGGGACCGCCCCGCCCGGAGGCCGGCGTCACCAACCGCGTTCGCGCCACTCCGGCAGATGCGGGCGCTCGGCGCCGAGCGTGGTGTCCCTGCCGTGCCCCGGGTAGACCCAGGTCTCGTCCGGCAGCCGGTCGAACAGCTTGGTCTCGACGTCGTGGATGAGGCTGGCGAAGGCGGCCGGATCCTTGCGGGTGTTGCCGACCCCGCCGGGGAAGAGGCAGTCGCCGGTGAACAGATGCGGATGCCCGTGCGGATCGTCGAAGACCAGGGCGATCGAGCCCGGTGTGTGCCCCACCAGATGGCGTGCGGTCAGCTCGACCCGGCCGACGCGGACGGTGTCCCCGTCCCCGACGAGGACATCGGTCGGGACGGGGATGCCCTCGGCGTCGTACGCGCCCGCGTACGTACGGGCGCCGGTCGCGCCGACCACCTCGGCGAGCGCCTGCCAGTGGTCGCCGTGGCGGTGCGTGGTGACGACGGAGGCGATGGAGTCGTCGCCGATCAGGGTCAGCAGGGTCTCCGGTTCGGCGGCGGCGTCGATCAGCATTTGCTCTCCGGTCGCGCGGCAGCGCAGCAGATAGCTGTTGTTGTCCATGGAGCCGACCGCGACCTTGGAGATCATCAGGTCCGTCAGCTCGTGGACATCCGCGGGCCCGCCGACCGTCACCATTCCGCTGTACGTCATGGTGGGCAGCCTATAGCGGGGGGAGTACGGGCGGCCGTGCCC
>NZ_JBSGUP010000506.1:0-5997 GCF_053607985.1 Streptomyces sp. NPDC055078 | reverse complement strand
GCCCGCCCCCCGCCTCCAGGGCGGCGAGGGCGGTGGGGAAGACCGCACCGGCGGCGGCGCCGACCGCCGCGTACTGCTTGCGCAGCAGTCCGGCCGCCTTCAGCGACCAGGGCATCAGCTCGGCGTCCAGCAGCAGCCAGTCCACCGTGCCGGAAGCGCCAGAGGTACCGGAAGGGGCGGAGGTGCCGCCGGACGCGCCGATGCCGTCCCAGAGCCCGGCGGCGGTGACGGCCGCCCGCAGTCGGCCGAGGATCTCCTCGGTGACCGCCGGGTCGTCGAAGAAGGGGCGGCCGGTACGGGTGTGCAGCGCCCCGGTCGGCCCGTCGACCCCGAACCGCTCGCGCGCCACCGCCGCGTCACGGCACACCAGGGCGACCGCCCGGGAGCCCATGTGCTTCTCCTCGCAGACCACCCTGGCGACCCCGTCCGCGCGGTACTGGGCGAACGCCTCGGCCGGGTGCTCCAGATAGCCGTCCTCCTTCGAGGTCGCGGTCGGCGCCATCGTCGGCGGCAGATAGCCGAGCAGCCGGGGGTCGACGGCGAACCGGCTCATGACCTCCAGCGCGGCGGCGGCGTTCTCCTCGCGCACGCCGATACGTGACATATGCCGGGTCTCCACGACCCGGCGCCCCCGCACATCGGCCAGGTCCAGCGGCCTGCCCTCCCGGCCGCCCGGTGCCACGCTGGTCAGCGGCCTGGCCGGTTCGTACCAGACCTTCTCGGCCGGTACGTCGATGAGTTCGCGCTCGGGCCAGCGCAGCGCTGTCAGCTTGCCGCCGAAGACGGCGCCGGTGTCCAGGCAGATGGTGTTGTTGACCCAGGAGGCGCTGGGCACGGGGGTGTGGCCGTAGACCACGGCGGCCCGGCCCCGGTAGTCCTCGGCCCAGGGGTAGCGCACCGGCAGGCCGAACTCGTCGGTCTCGCCGGTGGTGTCCCCGTACAGCGCGTGGGAGCGGACCCGGCCCGAGGTGCGGCCGTGGTACTTCTCGGGCAGCCCGGCATGGCACACGACGAGCCTGCCGCCGTCCAGCACATAGTGGCTGACGAGTCCGTCGATGAACTCCCGCACCCGCTCCCGGAACGCGGGGTCCTCGGCGTCCTCCCGCTCCAGCTGCTCGATGGTCTCGGCGAGGCCGTAGGTGTGCTGGACCTTGCGGCCCTTGAGATAACGGCCGAGCTTGTTCTCATGGTTCCCCGGTACGCACAGGGCGTCGCCGGACGCGACCATCGACATGACGCGGCGCAGTACGCCGGGACTGTCCGGCCCCCGGTCGACCAGGTCGCCGACGAAGACCGCCGTACGCCCCTCAGGGTGTGCGCCGTCCGTATAACCGAGCTTGCCGAGCAGGGTCTCCAGCTCGGAGGCACAGCCATGGATGTCGCCGATGATGTCGAACGGGCCGGTCAGATGGGTCAGGTCGTTGTACCGGCGCTCCAGGACGATCCCGGCGCTCTCCACCTCCTCGACACCGCGCAGGATGTGCACCTTGCGGAAGCCCTCGCGCTCCAGCCCGCGCAGCGAGCGGCGCAGCTCCTGCCGGTGCCGCCTGATGACATGGCGGGGCATCCCGGCCCGGTCGGGGCGGGACGCGTTGCGCTCGGCGCACACCTCCTCCGGGATGTCGAGGACGATGGCGATCGGCAGGACGTCGTACTCCCGCGCCAGCCGCACCAGCTGCCCGCGGCTCTCCTTCTGCACATTGGTGGCGTCGACGACGGTCAGCCGCCCGGCGGCGAGCCGCTTGCCCGCGATGTAGTGCAGTACGTCGAACGCGTCCCCACTGACGCTCTGGTCGTTCTCGTCGTCGGCGACGAGCCCTCGGCAGAAGTCGGAGGAGATGACCTCGGTGGGCTTGAAGTGCCTGCGGGCGAAGGTGGACTTGCCGGAGCCGGTCGCGCCGATGAGGACGACGAGGGACAGATCGGTCACGGGGAGCACCCGCTTCGCCGGCGCGGCGGTGGTGCTCTTCATGGTGGTCATGCGGCCTTCGCCCCCTTCTCGGACTCGCCGGACTCCTTGGGCTCCTCGGACGCCTTGCACTTCTCGGACGCCTTGGACTTCGCGGACGCCTCGGACTCGCCGGACTCGCCGGACTCTTTGGCGGTGCCGTCAGCGCCCTCGGTGCGGTCGGTGCGCTCGGTGCGGTCGGTGCGCTCGGTGCGCTCGGTGCGCTCGGGGCGCTCGGGGCGCTCGGGGCGCTCGCCACGGCTCGTGCCGTCGGCGCCGTCGGTACGGGTGAACACGGCCATCTGGGTGGGCGGTCCGACCTCCGGGTCGTCGGGCCCGACGGGCAGGAACGCGACGGTGTAGCCGTCCCGCTCGGCGACAGCCGCCGCCCAGGCGCGGAACTCCCCGCGCGTCCACTCGAACCGGTGGTCGCCATGGCGCACATGCCCGGCGGGCAGGGTCTCCCAGCGGACGTTGTACTCGACATTCGGCGTGGTCACGATCACCGTCCTGGGCCGGGCGGCCCCGAAGACCGCGTACTCCAGGGCGGGCAGGCGCGGGAGATCGACATGCTCGATCACCTCGCTCAGGACGGCCGCGTCATAACCGGTCAGGCGCTTGTCGGTATAGGCGAGCGAGCCCTGGAGCAGTTGGACGCGCGCGGCCTGCCGCTCCCCCAGCCGGTCGAGCTTCAGTCGGCGCGCGGCGATGGTCAGGGCGCGTACGGAGACATCGACCCCGACGATCTCGGTGAAGCGCACATCCTTGAGGAGGGCCTGCACCAACTGCCCCTGCCCACAGCCCAGATCGAGCACCCGGCTCGCCCCGGCCGCGTGCAGCGCGTCCAGGATCGCGTCCCGCCGCTGCTGGGCGAGGGGCACCGGCTTGTCCTCGGTGTCCTGGGTCTCGTCGACGGCGTTGTCCACGTCCTCGACTTCGAGGTCGTCGGCCTCGGCCAGCCGCACCAGTTCGAGGCGCTCCATCGCCTCCCGCGTCAGTCCCCAGCGGCGGGACAGATAGCGGCTGGTGATCAGCTTCTGTTCGGGGTGGTCGGCGAGCCAGCCCTCGCCCGCCCGCAACAGCTTGTCGACCTCGTCGGGCGCGACCCAGTAGTGCTTGGCGTCGTCCAGCACCGGCAGCAGGACGTAGAGCTGGCGCAGCGCGTCGGCGAGCCGCAGCTCCCCCTCCAGCACCAGCCGGACATAGCGCGACTCACCCCACTCGGGGAACTTCTCGTCCAGCGCCACCGGTTCCACCCCGACCGAGGTCCAGCCCAGCGGCCCGAACAGCTTGCGCACCAGGTCGGCACCGCCGCGCGCGGGCAGTGCGGGTACCTCGATCACCAGCGGCAGCGGCGACTCGGCCCGCTCGGGCCGGGCCGCGCAGACCCCCCGCAGCGCGCTCTTGAAGACGCCGCTCAGCGCGACGGCCAGCAGCGAGGAGGCCGCGTACGGGCGGTCGTTCACATACTGCGCGAGGGCCGAATCGGGCGCCCCGCCCCGGCCCTTGCCCTTTCCGCGCCGCACCAGCGCCACCGGATCCACCTCCAGCAGCAGCGCGGCAGTGCAGTGCTCGGCGGACGCGTGGGGGTAGAACACATGCGCCGTGCCGTGCGCGGTGGAGAACGTCTGCGATTTCTCGGGATGCTTGTGCAGCAGAAATCCGAGGTCGGTCGCGGGACGCTCCCCGGTGCCGGTCGTACTGATTGTCAGAAACACCTGTCTGATTATGGTCGACCCGCGCCACCCGAACCATGGATTTCCTGGTCAAGGAGGATCCGACGGGCCGCGCGACGAACCGGGCGGCGGACCTGGCGTCGGACCGGCCGGCCCCGCATCGGGGTCGCCCAGGAGGGCGGCCAGCTCCGCGATCGTCCCGGGGCCGATCCGGCAGCAGCCGCCGATCAGCCGCGCGCCCCGGGCCCGCCACGGCCGGGCGCGCGCCGGGTCGTAGGCGATCCCGCCCCGCCAGGCCCGGTCCCGCGCGTCCCAGCGCTCCCCGCTGTTCGGATAGACCACCAGCGGCTTGCCGGAGACCGCGGCGGCCGACTCCACCGCACGGTCGGCGTCGTCCGGCTCACAGCAGTTCACCCCCACGGCGATCACCTGGTCATGGTCCTCGGCCAGTTCGAATGCGGTCTCCAGCCGCTGCCCGGCCCGGGTGCGGTCGCCGGAGACGGTGTACGAGAGCCACACCGGGATCCCGCAGCCGTCGACCGCCTTCAGCAGCGCCTCGGCCTCGTCCAGGTCCGGCACCGTCTCCAGCGCGAGCACATCGGGGCCCGCCGCCGCCAGTGCCTCGACCCTGGGCCGGTGGAAGCGCTCCAGCTCCCGCACCGTCAGCCCGTACCGCCCCCGGTACTCGCTCCCGTCGGCGAGGACCGCCCCGTACGGCCCGACCGAGCCCGCCACCCAGATCTCCCGGCCGGCCGGCTCCCCGGCGGCGCGTGCCAGCGCCACACTGCGGGCGAACAGCCCCTCGGCCTCCCGCCGCCCCACGCCCCGGCGCGCGAACCCCTCGAAACTCGCCTGGTACCCCGCGGTGATGAGCACCTGCGCGCCCGCCCGCACATAGGCGGCATGGGCGGCCTCGATCTGTCCGGGATCGTCCAGGAGCAGCCGCGCGGACCAGAGGTCCCCGGACAGATCGCAGCCCTGTGCCACGAGCTGGTTGGACAGTCCGCCGTCGACGACGACGGTTCCTTCGGCGAGGGCGGCGCGAAGGCCACGGGTCGGCCGCACGACGATCAGCCCAGCTGGGACCCGACCTCGGCGGAGATCAGCTCCAGATGGTCCAGGTCATGGAGATCCAGAATCTGGAAGTAGATCCTGGACGCGCCGATCTCCGCATAGCGGCCGATCCTGTCGACCACCTCGGCGGGCGATCCCGCCAGCCCGTTCTTCTTCAGCTCGTCCACCTCGCGTCCGATGGCGGCGGCCCGCCGGGCCACCTCGGCGTCGTCCTTGCCCACACAGGCGACCAGAGCGCTGGAGTACACCAGCTCACCGGGGCCGCGCCCGGCCTTCTCGGCGGCTGCCCTGACCCGGCCGAACTGCCGCTCACTGTCCTCGACCGAGGCGAAGGGGATATTGAACTCATCCGCGTACCGCGCGGCGAGCCTGGGGGTACGGCTGACCCCGTGCCCACCGATCAGCACCGGCACCTTGCCCTTGACCGGCTTGGCCAGGGCGGGCGAGTCGGTCAGCCGGTAGTGCTTCCCCTCGTACGAGAACGTCCTCCCCACCTCCGTCTCCCACAGACCCGTGACGATCGCGAGCTGTTCCTCCAGCCGGGCGAACTTCTCCTTCGGGAACGGGATGCCGTACGCCTTGTGCTCCTCCTCGAACCAGCCGGCGCCGAGCCCCAGCACGATCCGTCCGCCCGACATCTGGTCGACCTGCGCGACCTGGATGGCCAGCACCCCCGGCAGCCGGAACGTACCCGCCGTCATCAGAGTGCCGAGGCGGATCCGCCGGGTCTCCCGGGCGAGGCCCGCCAGGGTGATCCAGGCGTCGGTCGGGCCGGGCAGCCCGTCGGCGGACCCCATGGCGACATAGTGATCGGAGCGGAAGAAGGCGTCGAACCCGAGAGCCTCGGTGGCCTGGGCGACGGTGAGCAGGGTGTCATAGCTCGCCCCCTGCTGGGGCTCGGTGAAAATGCGCAGATCCATGTCTCCATCCTGCACCTTCGTCCCTCCGCCGCCCGCCCCGCTCACTGACCCGGCCTGGGGGTACCTCCCACGTCCCTGGGCGGAGGGTGGGGATACCTCCCACGCCCCTGGGTGTAGGGGGACCGTAGGCGACTGACGACAACGCGGCGTGGGTCCCACCCCGGGCCGCCAGGCCCAGGGGGAGCGCGGCACCAGCGCACGCGAGCCCAGCAAGATCCACCAGACACGCCCTAACCCGCCGCCGAGTCCACCGCGTCCGGTATCCCCGCCGGGTCGTCGGGCGCGGGTGATCCCCGGGCGGGCGAGCCACCCGGATCGGGGGACCGGGGTGTGCCGCGCGCCACGGGCACACCCGCGCCCGGGGGCCACCCGGCTCCCC
>NZ_JBSGUP010000505.1:0-6000 GCF_053607985.1 Streptomyces sp. NPDC055078 | reverse complement strand
CTTTTGAGTGCGGCGCCGGACGTGCCTGAGCATGCCTGAGCAACCACATCGTCAGCTGGGGAGGACCAGAACATGGGCGTCACACTCGCCAAGGGAGGCAATGTCTCCCTCTCCAAGGCCGCACCGAACCTCACTCAGGTGCTGATCGGACTCGGCTGGGACGCGCGCTCCACCACCGGAGCCGATTTCGACCTCGACGCGAGCGCCCTGCTCTGCAACGGCGGGCGCGTCCTCGGGGACGAGTACTTCATCTTCTACAACAACCTCAAGAGTCCCGAGGGCTCCGTCGAGCACACCGGTGACAATCTCACGGGGGAGGGCGACGGCGACGACGAGTCGCTGATCGTCGATCTGGGCCAGGTCCCGATGAATGTCGACAAGATTATATTTCCCGTCTCCATTCATGACGCGGACAGCCGCGGCCAGTCGTTCGGCCAGGTCAGCAACGCCTTCATCCGCGTGGTCAACCAGGCGAACGGCCAGGAGCTCGCCCGCTACGACCTGAGTGAGGACGCTTCGACGGAGACCGCGATGATCTTCGGAGAGCTGTATCGATACGGCGGAGAGTGGAAGTTCCGCGCCGTAGGGCAGGGGTACGCATCGGGTCTGCGGGGCATCGCTCTAGACTTCGGGGTCAATGTTTCGTAAAGCGGCGCACAGAGCGGGGGAAGTAGTCTCTGGCGCGGGGGCCCTCCCCCGAGCTTCGCCCGGGGCGACCCCCTTCTACACGATTGGGTACCAGTGGTTCTGAAAACCTTCGGCTGGTCGTTCGCGGTCACCGCGCTCGGCCTGGTCGCCGGATTCCTTTACGGAGGGTGGACCGGGTTCGGGATCGTCGCGATCCTGTCAATCCTCGAAATCTCGCTGTCGTTCGACAACGCGGTGGTCAACGCCGGAATCCTGAAGAAGATGAATGCCTTCTGGCAGAAGATCTTCCTCACCATCGGCATCCTCATCGCCGTCTTCGGCATGCGGCTGGTCTTCCCTGTCGTCATCGTCGCGGTCAGTGCCCAGCTCGGCCCCATCGAGGCCGTCGACCTGGCACTCAGTGACAAGGACAAGTACCAGGAACTGGTGACCGACGCCCATCCGTCGATCGCCGCGTTCGGTGGCATGTTCCTGCTCATGATCTTCCTCGACTTCATCTTCGAGGACCGGGACATCAAGTGGCTCGGCTGGCTGGAGCGTCCGCTCGCCAAGCTCGGCAAAGTCGACATGCTCTCCGTCTGCATCGCGCTGATCATCCTGATGATCAGCGCGACGACCTTCGCCACCAGTGCCCACCAGCACGGCGGCGGGCACGCCGACAAGGCGGAGACCGTCCTGCTCTCCGGTGTCGCCGGTCTGATCACCTATCTCGTCGTCGGCGGTCTCTCGGGCTTCTTCGAGAACAAGCTCGAAGAGGAGGAGGAGCGCGAGCACGAGGCCGAGGAGGTGGCCAGGAAGAGCGGCAAGAAGGTCACCGGCGTCGCCCTCGCGGGCAAGGCCGCCTTCTTCATGTTCCTCTATCTGGAGGTCCTCGACGCGTCGTTCTCCTTCGACGGTGTCATCGGTGCCTTCGCGGTCACCAACGACATCGTTCTCATGGCGCTCGGCCTCGGCGTCGGCGCGATGTACGTCCGGTCGCTCACGGTCTATCTGGTCCGCCAGGGCACCCTGGACGAGTACGTCTATCTGGAGCACGGAGCGCACTACGCGATCGGCGCGCTCGCGATGATCCTGCTGGTCAGCATCCGCTACGAGATCCCCGAGCTGATCACCGGCTCCGTCGGGGTCATCCTGATCGCCTGGTCCTTCTGGTCCTCCGTCAGGCGGAACCGGGCCATCGCAGCCGCCGACGGGGAAAAAGCCCGGCCACACTCGGAAGCGGGGGTGTGACCGGCGGCGGAATGAGGAACGCTCTCAGCGGGGCGGCTTCGGGGCAGGGACCCCGGTGCCGCCCCGCGGGGTTCACGGACCCCGCGCGTTCCAGGGGGTTCATGGACCCCACGCGTTCCAGGGGGTTCATGGACCCCACGCGTTTCCAGGGGAGCGGGGCACGGAGCGGCGCACAGCGGAGTCCCACCCGGTGGGTTCCGCCGAAGCGGGGTCCATCGATCCGTCGATACGGACCATCGATACGACTGGGGGTGGCACATGGCCTTCTGGGACAGTCTGTGGCGGGGCAGGTCGGATCAGTTCGACTCGGGCAGTGCCGCGACGAACTCCATCTCACTGACGAAGCGGCGCCCCGCGGTGTCGCTCACCAAGCAGGGCGCGGCCACCGGCCATCTGCGCGTCAATCTCTCCTGGCGGATGCGCACCTCCGACATCGAGGGCCGCTCCCGGCAGAGCGGCCGGCTGTTGCGGCACCCCCTCCAGCTCTTCAAGCCCGAGGTGGTCCAGGCGCACACCCAGGGCGTGGTCAATGTCGACCTCGACCTCGGCTGTCTCTACGAGCTGACCGACGGCAGCAAGGGCGTGGTGCAGCCGCTGGGCGCCTTCTTCGGCTCCACCAACGAGCCGCCGTACGTCAGGCTCAGCGGCGACGACCGCTTCGGCTCGGGCTCCGGTGAGACGATCTACGTCAATCTGGACCACCACTCCGAGATCAAGCGACTGCTGTTCTTCGTCTACATCTACGACCAGACCCCGGCGTTCGACCGTACGCACGCGCATGTGACGCTCTACCCCAGCAGCGGCCCCCGGGTCGAGATCGAACTGGACGAGCGCGCCCCCCAGGCCCGCTCCTGCGCCGTCTTCTCCCTGGAGAACGTCAAGGACGAACTGGTCGTCCGCCGTGAAGTGAAATTCGTCTACGGATTCCAGGCGGAGCTGGACCGACTGTACGGCTGGGGCCTCCAGTGGGGCCGCGGTTACAAGAGCCGCGTCTAGGCCGGCACGGGTCTCCGCACCACCGCACGGCAAGCCCCCGCCCGCCCCGCTCAGGGGCGGACGAACTGGGGGCCCATCGGCGGCAGCCGGAAAGCGGTATCGGGCACGAAGGCCGCGGCGGGCTGCGGATAGCCGTACCCCGGCCCGCCCGGCGCCGAGGACGGCTGCGGATACCCGTACGCGGGCTGCGCGGGCGCGTGCTGCGGATATCCGTACGCGGGCGGTCCGGTGGGCGGGGCGTGCGGTGTCCCGGCGGGCGGGACCTGTGGTGTCCCGGTGGGCGGCTCGCTCTGCGCGGCGTCGTTCTCGTCCACCGAGATGCCGAACTCCGTCGCCAGCCCCACCAGCCCCGTCGGATAGCCCTGCCCGACCGCCCGGAACTTCCAGCCGTCCCCGCGCCGGTACAGCTCACCGCAGATGATCGCGGTCTCCTCGCCGGTGTCCGGCCGCACATCGAAGACGGCCAGCGGCTCGCCGCCGGCCGAGGACGCGTCGTAGAGCAGGATCCGCAGATCCCGTACATGCTGGAAGGTGTCGCCGTCGGAGGAGGCGGCGAGTACCACCTGGTCGACGGAGGCGTCCAGGGCGGCGAGATCCGCCTCGACGGTGTCCGTCAGATGTTCGGCGACCCGCTTCTTCGGCAGCCGGCGCACCAGCCCCGAGGGATGGCGCGGCTGGTTGTAGAAGACGAAGTCCTCGTCGGAACGCACCCGGGCGTCGGGGCCGAGGAGCAGGGCCGAGGCGTCCACGTCGGGGACACCGGCACCCGGTGTCCAGCGCAGCACGGCGCGTACCGCCGTGGCGTCGAGAGGGACGTTCGAGCCCTTCACCATCGCGTGCGTCATGCCGGTCATCCTGCCCCCTCGGAGGGTTCCCGGACAATGCGGGGGCGCCCGGCCGCCGCGCCGTCCGGCGCCGGTGGTCCGCGGCGGGTGGTTCCGCGTGCGCGGGTCATTCCCCGAGGGGGAAGAATCACGTGAAGTCCCTGGTCACCCGGCCGGAATACATGCATGGTGCAGGCGAGTCACCTGGAGTTCATGGTGCGTGGGAACTCTCGTCACCCTTCCGAACGTACTATTACCGGCCACGTCAGTCGGGCAGGCCGCCAAGTGTCACGGGGGAACAAAATGCGTCATTTCGGGCAGCTTCCGCCCGCCGTCCGTGAGCGGCTGTTCCACCGGGAGCCCGGCGACTTCACCGCCGGCTCCCCGGCCCGTACGCTCGCCGCGGCGCTCGGCGCCACCCTCTACAGCCCCGCCACCCGGCCCAGGCTCGCTGACGATGTGCTCAAGCAGGTCGGCCACGGAGTGGTGTCCATGGTCCTGTGCCTGGAGGATTCCATCGAGGACGCCGCCGTGCCGGCCGCCGAGGAGAACCTGGTCCGCCAGTTCGCCGAGCTGGAGGCGCGGGGCGAGGACACCCCGCTGCTCTTCGTCCGCGTCCGCGAGCCCGGACAGATCCCCGATCTCGCGCACCGGCTCGGCGACTCCGTCCGCAGACTGTCCGGATTCGTTCTTCCCAAATTCACCGAGGAGCGGGGAGTCCCCTTCCTCGAAGCGCTCACCGCCGCCGAGGCGGGCACCGGACAGCGGCTCTTCGCGATGCCCGTCCTGGAATCACCCGAGCTGCTCCATCTGGAGACACGCCGCGACACCCTCGCCGGCATCGCCCGTACCGTCGACAAGTACCGCGACCGGGTCCTGGCGCTCCGGCTGGGGGTCACGGACTTCTGCTCGGCGTACGGCCTGCGCCGCTCGCCCGACATGACCGCCTACGACGTCCAGATCGTCGCCGCGGTCATCGCCGACGTGGTCAATGTCCTCGGCCGCGCCGACGGCACCGGCTTCACGGTCACCGGCCCCGTCTGGGAGTACTTCCGCCTCCAGGAGCGCATGTTCAAACCGCAGCTTCGCCGGAGCCCCTTCCTGGAGGGCAGCGCCGAGGACGTGCGCACCTCCCTCATCGAGCACGACCTCGACGGCCTGCTGCGCGAGATCGACCTGGACCGGGCGAACGGACTGACCGGCAAGACCTGTATCCACCCCTCGCACGTCCTGCCCGTGCACGCGCTGTCCGTCGTCAGTCACGAGGAGTTCAGCGACGCCCAGGACATCCTGCGCCCCGAGCGGGACGGCGGCGGCGTGATGCGATCCTCGTACACGAACAAGATGAACGAAGTGAAACCGCACCGGGCCTGGGCCGAGCGCACCCTGCTGCGCGCGGAGGTCTTCGGGGTGGCCAGGGAAGAGATCGGTTTCGTGGAACTGCTCACGGCCGGGCTCTCCGCCGAATGACGACGAAGGAGACCGCCTCCGTGGTCTGGTCCGGAACATGGGTCGCGAGCCGCCTGGGCATCACGCTCGACGGCGACGAGCGGCTGCCCGAGCTGCTGGGCCTCGCCCTGCGCCGTAACCCCAAGCGGGCCCATCTGCTGGTGTCGAACGTGCTGGGCAAGCATGTCCCCCAGTCGCCCTCGGTGGTGTACGGGGCGGGCCACGGCCTCGGCGAGCGGGTGCGGGCCCTCCTCGGGGACCGGGAGGCGGCCCGCGCGGTCGTCCTCGGCTACGCGGAGACCGCGACCGGCCTCGGCCACTCGGTGGCGGACGGGGTGGCGCTCGCGCCCTACCTCCACTCCACCCGCCGCCCCGTCCCCGGCGTGCCCCGCGCCGGCGGCTTCGAGGAGTCCCACTCCCACGCCACCTCGCACCTGCTGCTCCCCGAGGACCCCCGGCTGCTGGCGGACGGCGGCCCGCTGATCCTGGTGGACGACGAGTTCTCCACCGGCAACACCGTCCTCAACACCATCCGCGACCTGCATCGGCGCTACCCGCGCGACCGCTATGTGATCGTCGCCCTGGTCGATATGCGCTCCCCGGCCGACCGTGGCCGCCTCACGGCCTTCGCCGCCGAGACCGGCGCCCGGGTCGATCTGCTGGCCCTGGTGTCGGGGACGGTCCGCCTGCCGGACGGCGTCCTGGAGAAGGGGCGCGCGCTGGTGGCGGAGCACGAGGCCACGGCCGGTACGCCCGCGCCCGCACCGGTCGGGTCCGCCGCCCTGGCGCCGCCGCGCCCGCTCGCCCCGCTCACCGGCTGGGACGGCATCTTCCAGCGCCTCGACAAGGCCCT
>NZ_JBSGUP010000504.1:0-6021 GCF_053607985.1 Streptomyces sp. NPDC055078 | reverse complement strand
GCGTACGGCCGCGATGCCCGCGATCGGCGTGCCGCAGGCTTCCTCGGCACCCGCACCGGCACCCGCGCCCCCGGCGGAGCCAGGGGCGCCCAGGAGCGGGGAGAAGTCCCTCAACGACTGGTTCGCCCCCCGCAGGGGCGGGTCGAACGGCGCGGGAATCCCGTCCCCGGGCACGGGCGGCGGTGATCCGGGCGGCCCGCGTTCCACCGATGGCCGGCCGCCGGGCGCCGTGCGCCAGCCGGGCATCGTCCCGCGCCGAGGCAGTTCCCTCAGCGATCTGGCGGCGACCGCCGACGTCCCTCCGGCGACGGGCGGGGGGAACGGATTCGCGCCCGGGGGCGCGGCCCCGTCCCCGGCACCGCACCCGCCGACCGGGGCGACGGGCGGCCCCGCGACGGGCACCATGCCGATCCGGCCGCGCCCCGGAGCGCACCGGGCCCCGACTGCTCCGGCGCCCGGCACGCCGGGTGTTCCCCGGGCTGATGGTCCGGGTGGTCCGCAGGCCGGTGTGACTGGTGTTCCGCAGGCCGGTGTGACTGGTGTTCCGCAGGTCGGTGTAGCTGGTGTGCCGCAGGGTGGTGGTCCCGGTGGTCCGCAGGCAGGCGGTCCCGGTGGGCCGGGTGCCGGTGCGCCCGGGGGTGGGCCGGGAGCAGCCGGTGTACCCCGGATGTCCGACGACACCGCCGTACTGACTCCGCAGAAGCCGGCCCCCGACGCGGGCGCCGCCCCTGGTCCTGGTCCCGGCCCTGGTCCCGGTCCCGGTGGGAATGTCTCCGGTGACACGCTCACCAGCGGCATGCCGGTGATCAGGCCGGAGCACGGATCGCCGTTCCCCGTTCCCGGCGGCTCCGGACCGGGTGCCCCGGCACAGCAGGGCGGGCCCGGCGGCTCCCCCGCGGAGTTCCCGGGCGGCCCCGGCGGCCCCGGCGGCCCGGCGGCCCCGGCCTCCGACACCGCGCCCGCCCCCCGGCCCGCGCCCCCCGCGCCCGCGAAGAAGAAGGGCCGCTCCAAGCTGGTCCTCGCGGGCGTCGGCGTCGTGGTGCTGGTCGGTCTCGCCTATGGCGCGGGTCTGCTGATGAACCACTCCGAGGTCCCGAAGAGCACCACGGTCCTCGGTGTCGACATCGGCGGCGGCACCAGGGAACAGGCGGCGGTCAAGCTCGACGCGGCCCTCGGCGAGCGTGCGGCGGCCCCCCTCCAGCTCACCGTCGGCGACAAGAAGGAGACGCTCGCGCCGGACAAGGCGGGACTCTCCCTGGACAGCCAGGCCACGGCGCGCGGCGCGGCGGGCAGCGACTACAACCCCGTCTCGGTGATCGGCTCCCTCTTCGGCGGTGAGCGCGTCGCCGAACCGGTCATCCTCGTGGACGAGGAGAAGCTCGGTGTCGCCCTCGCCGATCTGGCGGGCACCTCGGGCTCGGCCGTCGAGGGCACCATCACCTTCGAGCCGGGCAAGGTGACCGCGGTACCGGGCAAGGCGGGCCAGACACTGGACGCCGCCCGGTCCATGCGCGCGGTCGAGGACGCCTATCGCGCCCAGGTCGAGACCGGCACACCCGGCGCCGTCGCCCTCCCCGTCACCGCCCGCAAACCGTCCATCACCCAGGCCGAGCTGGACCGGGCGATGAAGGAGTTCGCCGAGCCCGCGATGTCCGACCGCATCACCATCAGGGCGGGCGGCAAGGAGATCCAGTTCGGCCCGGCCCGATCACTGCCGAAGATCCTCTCCATGAAGCCGGTCGACGGGAAACTGGTGGAGGTCTACAACAGGGAGGCGATCGATGAGCTGCTCGAAGGAGTCTTCGACGGCATCATGATCACCAAGGGCGACGGCAAGCGGCACCAGCTGAGCGCGGCCGATGTGGCCCAGGCGATGGGCCCGGCGCTGCGCGGCAGGACAGCGCAGGAGCGTACGGCGGAGATCCCGCTGAACGCGAGCTGATCCCCGCTCAACGCGAGCCCGCGCGACCGGTGCGCCGAAGGCCCAGGCCCAGGCCCCGGCCCGACTCGTTCTGACGGCCCCCGCCCACCCGCCCGGGTGCGGGGGCCGCTCCTGTCCCCGCGCCCAGGCCGCCGCGACCAGCGGACCGACCGCCGCGGACCCCGGACCCCGGACCGCTGTGAACCCTCCACGGTGCCCGATCCGTATCGCGCCCGTTCCGGAGCGGGTCGGCAGCGGAGGGCCCGCCTCCCCGCGCCCTCACCCGCGCGCCCCTCAGTTCAGCATCGAACGGGCCGCCCGCGCCCGCCCCCGGATCGCTTCCGCCGTCGACGGCTCCACGGCGGCCACCACATCCGCGTACGCGTCCAGCTCGGCCGCGCCCGTGAGGAAGTCGCCCCGCCGGACCAGGAGCTGTGCGCGCTCGTAGCGCAGCCGGGCGGGATGGGAGGGCAGCAGCAGGGAGAGTTCGACCGCCCAGAGCGCGACCGCCGACTGCTCGGGGCGGGCCGCGGCCCAGGCGCGGATGTTGTTCAGAATCCGTACGACCACATCGAGCGGAGGCGCCGGGCTCAGCATCGACGGGTCGAGCGGCACGCCGGTCGCGCTCGTCACCAGCAGTTCCGCATCGGCGCCGGTCAGCAGCCGGCCGCCCGCGAACGGGTCCACGAGCACCTGCCCGCCCGGGTCCCCGGGATCGCCGAAGCCGACCACGAAGTGGCCCGGCAGAGCGACCCCGTACACCGGCGCGCCCGCCCGCCGTGCCACCTCGATCCAGACCACCGACAGCAGGATCGGCAGCCCCCGGCGGCGGGTCAGCACCGCGTGCAGCAGCGAGGACTCCAGGCGCTGGTAGTCGCCCGGGGAGCCCCGGAAGCCACAGCGGTCGCCCAGCAGGTCACCCAGCGCCAGCGCCCAGGCACGCGCGCCCTTCGCCCCGTACGGCAGCCGCCCGGCGAGCCGGTCCAGCTCGATCTGGGCCGCGTCCACTCCGGCGTCGTCCAGGTCGGGGTCGGCCACCGCGCCCACCAGCAGACACAGCAGGGCGAGGTCGGGGCGCTCCGAGCGCGCCTCATCGGCGAACCGGCCCCGGTGGTCGGCGGAATCGTCGTGCATATGCCACCCGTACCCGTCTGTTGGTCCTTACGCACCCGTCCGCGCACACCTCGACCGTACGCACCGCGTCCGACGCCCTGAGCCAAGCCGGTGCGGAAGTCAGCCGGAAGTCAGCCGGAAGCCAGCCGGTGCGGACGTCGGGCGGACCGGAAGTGATGCGGACCGGAAGCGATGCGGACCGGACGTCAGGCCGACCGGAAGTGGTGATAGCTGTGGTGTGTCGCGAACCCCATGCCCGCGTAGAGGGCCCGCGCCTCCTCATTGTCCGTCTCCACCTGGAGCCATGCCGCCGACGCGCCCTCCTCCAGCGCCCGCCGGGCGAGCGCGGTCATCACGGCGGTGGCCAGGCCCTGGCGCCGGTACGCCGGGTCCACCTCGACCGCCATGAAACCGGCCCACCGCCCGTCGACCACACACCGCCCGATGGCGGCGGGCACCTCGTCGGGCCCCGGCCCCGGTCCCGGTCCCGGCACCGAGGCGAACCACACCGATGGGCCGCTGCCCAGCACCTTCAGCACATGCGGCCCCGGCTCGACGGAGCGCTGGTAGCGCCTGAGCCACCCCTCGTCGGCGGAGCGCTCCAGGACGACCCGCTCGACCGGCGCGTCGAGGTCGGCGACCGGGGCGAGTCCCCCGATCCGTACGTCCGCCGAGACCTCGCGCCACCAGCCGCGCGCTTCCAGTTCGGCGCAGAGGGTTTCCTGCGTCCCGGCCGCACCGGTCGCCGCCTGCACATAGGCGGGCAGTTTCCGGGCCTCGTACCAGGTGCGGACCCTGGCGAGGGCGTCGTCGAGCGGCAGTCCCGGTTCGCCGAGCGGCAGTACGGAATTGGCCCGCCGGGTGAAACCCACCCGCTGTCCGGCCTGGCCCGGCACCTCCCGGAAGGCGGCCCGCAGCTCCCACTCGCCGAGCCGTTCGCTCTCCACCGGCTGCCAGGCCCGTGCGGTCACCCGGGCCAGCTCGCCGAATCCGGCGGCGGGACCCCGGCGGCGGGCCGGTCCGGCGGGTACGACCTTGCCCGCGACCAGGGACGATTCCGGAATACGGACGCGGTCCCCCGCTCTGCGTGTGACCAGGAGCACACCTTTGTCCCAGGATGTGAGAACGCCGACCGTGTCGGTGAACTTCTCCGGGCCGCCACCGGGGTCGGCGAGACGCCGGATTGATACACGTTTGCCCACGTCAAGGGGTGTAATACGGACTTCGAGCCGTCCGGCGCCGATGAATTCCACAGCTCTGCCAGGCCCTCCTGTTCGGATCGTCCTCAGGAACGGAGATACTAGAGGCGGGCATCGACGACGCCGCGCTCCCGCGCAATGCAGCCCTACCGAGGAGGAACGACAGCGTGACCTACGTCATCGCGCAGCCTTGTGTCGACGTCAAGGACAAGGCATGCATCGAGGAGTGCCCCGTCGACTGCATTTACGAGGGCTCCCGGTCCTTGTACATCCACCCGGACGAATGCGTCGACTGTGGGGCCTGTGAGCCGGTGTGCCCCGTCGAGGCCATCTTCTACGAGGATGACACGCCGGAGGAGTGGAAGGATTACTACAAGGCGAATGTCGAGTTCTTCGATGAGCTGGGCTCGCCCGGTGGAGCCTCCAAGCTCGGCCTGATCGAGCGCGATCACCCCTTCGTCGCCGCCCTGCCGCCGCAGAACCAGTAGTCGGCGAGCCCGATCATCAGCCGGTCCCGTACGGTCGTCGTCCGTACGGGACCGAGGTGTTCAGCCCACGTGTGACACACGAGTGACTCCGGAAGCCCAGGTGTGCCACACGAGTGACCCCGGAAAGAGAAAGCCCGTGTTCGCAGTCTCTTCGCGTCTGCCCGTCTTCCCCTGGGACAAGCTGGAGCCGTACAAGGCGACGGCATCGGCGTATGCCGACGGCATCGTGGACCTCTCCGTCGGGACCCCCGTCGACCCCGTTCCCGAGCTGATCCAGCGCGCCCTGATCGAGGCCGCCGACTCGCCGGGCTATCCGACGGTGTGGGGGACCCCCGCCCTGCGGAACGCGCTCACCGGTTGGGTCGAGCGCCGGCTCGGCGCGATCGATGTCGCGCATACGAACGTCCTGCCCGTCGTCGGCTCCAAGGAGCTGGTGGCGTGGCTGCCGACGCAGCTGGGCCTCGGCGCGGGCGACAAGGTCGCCTACCCGCGGCTCGCCTATCCGACGTACGAGGTCGGCGCCCGGCTCTGCGGCGCCACCCCCGTCGACTACGACGACCCGTGCGAGCTGGACCCGGCGGGTCTGAAGCTGCTGTGGCTCAACTCGCCGTCCAACCCCACCGGGCGGGTCCTGGCCAGGGACGAGCTGGCCCGGATCGTCGCCTGGGCGCGTGAGCACGACGTCCTGGTCTTCAGCGACGAGTGCTATCTGGAGCTGGGCTGGGAAGCCGAGCCGGTCTCGGTGCTCCACCCCGATGTCTGCGGTGGCGCGTACGACGGCATCGTCGCCGTCCACTCCCTCTCCAAGCGCTCCAACCTGGCCGGGTACCGTGCCGCGTTCATCGCGGGCGACGACACGGTCCTGGGCGAGCTGCTCCGGATCCGCAAGCACGGCGGCATGATGACCCCGGCGCCCGTGCAGGCCGCCACGATCGCCGCGCTCGGTGACGACACCCATGTCACCGTGCAGCGGGCGCGGTACGCGGCCCGCCGCGCCGTTCTGCGGGCGGCCCTGGAGGGGCACGGATTCCGGATCGAGCACAGCGAGGCGAGCCTGTATCTGTGGGCGACGCGCGACGAGCCGTGCTGGGAGACGGTGGCGCATCTGGCCGGGCTCGGGATTCTCGTCGCCCCGGGCGACTTCTACGGGACGGCGGGGGACCGGTTCGTCCGGGTCGCGCTGACGGCGACCGACGAGCGGGTGGCGGCGGCGGTCAAGCGCCTCGGCGGCTGACCCCGCGACGAGTCCCCCGTATGAGTGCCTCCTCCGCGTACGAGTACGAGTGCCTCCCTCGCGTAC
>NZ_JBSGUP010000503.1:0-6034 GCF_053607985.1 Streptomyces sp. NPDC055078 | reverse complement strand
ACGCCACCCGCCCCGCCCCCGGATCGGAACCGGGAGCGGGGCGGGGGCGGAGGCGGAGGCGGAGGCGGCGACCAGGATCAGGTGACCAGGATCACCCGGCCGGGATCAGGTGACCAGGATCACCCCGCCCGGGTTCAGGGCCGCAGCTCCTGCGTACAGCACTTCACGCTGCCGCCGCCCTTGAGGAGTTCGCCCAGGTCCATGCCGATGGGCTCGTAACCCCGGTCCCGCAGTGGCCCGAAGAGCCCCACCGCGGCCTGGGGCAGCAGCACATGGCGGCCGTCGCTCACCGCGTTCAGGCCCAGGGCCGCCGCGTCCGGCTCCTCCGCGATCAGGGCGTCGGGGAAGAGGCGGGCGAGGACCGAGCGGCTGCCCGGGGAGAAGGCGCCGGGGTAGTACATGACGTCGTCGGTGGCGTCGTCCAGGACGGACAGGGCCGTATCGAGGTGGTAGTAGCGCGGATCGACCAGATCCAGTCCGATCACCGGGCGGCCGAAGAACTCCTGTGCCTCGTCGTGGGAGAGCGGGCTGGAGCGGAAGCCGCGCCCGGCCAGGACGTAGGACGAGGTGACGGCGAAGTCGCCCTCGCCCTCGTTGATATGGACGGGTTCATGGATCTCGGTGAACCCGGCCCCCCGGAACCAGTCGAGGTGCACGGCCGCCTCCGGTTCGCGTTCCGGGTAGGCGAACCGGGCCAGCAGCACCCGGCCGTCGACGACGGTCGCGCCGTTCGCGGCGAAGACCATGTCGGGCAGTCCGGGCCGGGGGACGAGCAGTTCGACGGTGTGGCCGAGCGCGCGGTATCGGTCGCGCAGGTCCTCCCACTGGGTCATGGCCAGCGGGAGATCGATCGGTTTCGCCGGATCCATCCATGGGTTGATGGAGTACGTCACCTTGAAGTGCGCGGGTGGGCACATCAGATAGCGGCGCGGCGATGCGTCACGAAGCGATGAGCGCAATGAGGGCTCCTCACATACGAGTACAGACGAGTACGACGGGTGAACACGCGGGTCTGCGTGGAGCCATAGTGAGGCCATTTCGGCCAATGCGCTGTGATCCGATCGGATGCTTCATCCTCTTGTGAGGATCTGCCATCGTATGAATATCGAGACGAGACGTATCGGCTCCCGGGCTGGGTAGGTTGAGCGCCATGAACCGGACCACGCCCCCCGGCGCCGGACGCCGCAGCGAGCGCTCCCGCCGCGCCATCCACGCCGCCGCCCTCGCCCTGGTCGCCGAGGTGGGGTACACCCGCACCACCATCGAGGGCATCGCCGCGCGCGCCGGGGTCGGCAAGCAGACGATCTACCGCTGGTGGCCGTCCAAGGGAGCCGTCCTCCTGGAGGCGTATCTCGACCTCGCCGAACAGGCGTCCGGCGACGCCGAGCGGCGCATTCCCGACACGGGTGATCTGGAGGCGGATCTCACCCTGGTGCTGCGGGCCGCCGTGGACGAGTTGAACGACCCCGCGTACGAGGGGCCGACCCGCGCGCTCACCGCGGCGGGCGTGGTCGATCCGCTGCTGGGGGCGCAGTTCGTCGAAAAGCTGCTCGAACCCGGGCTCCGGCGCTACACCGACCGGCTGCGCTCCGCCGAGGCCGCGGGCCAGGTGCGGGCCGGGCTCGACGCCCGGATCGCCGTCGAACTCCTGGTCGGACCGCTCACCCACCGCTGGTTGCTGCGCACCCTGCCGCTCACCCACGCGTACGCGGACACGCTGGTGGCGTACGCGCTGCACGGGCTCGCGCCCCGGAAGTGACCGAAGTGACCCCGGACCGACCCCCCGGTTGGGAACTGTGGCCACCCGGGGAGCAGGATGGTGCGACGATGGTAGAGACCACGTGGGGCGAGCGTGAGCTGTGAGGGGATAGATGGGCGACGGTAATGGCCGCTACCGCGGCACGGAGAACCGGCTCTCCTGGGAGACCCGGCTGCCCCAGTGGCTGCGACGGCGCCCCAGAGCCCCGAAGACCACAGCGGAGCCGGACAACTCCCGCCGCGAGGGTCTGCTGCTCGCCGTCGCCGACGCGGGAATGCCCCTGGCGCCCGCCGCCTATCCCGTCTCGTACCGGTGCTCCTGTGAACGCATCGGCTGTCCGACCCCCGGCCGGCACCCCGTCTCCTTCGCCTGGCAGACGCAGTCCACCACCGACCGCGCCCAGATCCTGCGCTGGTCCCGGGGCGAGCCGGAGGCGAACTTCATCACGGCGACCGGCATGGTCCACGACGTACTGGACGTACCGCTGGACGCGGGCCGCGGCGCACTGGAGCGGTTGCTGGACCAGGGGGTCGAGATCGGCCCGGTGGCCGAGTCGGGCGGGACGGGCGACGAGGGGCGGACGCTGTTCTTCACCGCCACCCGGGGCACCCCCGAGGACGAGGACGAGTGGTGGCCCTGTGAGCTGGACTGCCGCCCCGAGACCATGGACGAGCATCCGGGGCTCCGCTGGCACTGCCGGGGCAGCTATGTCCTGCTGCCGCCCGCGCGGCTCCCCGGCGACCACGAGGTGCGCTGGGTGCGGGGGCCCGAGCACCCGCTGCCGGACCCGCTGACGCTGCTGGAGACCCTGACCGACGCCTGCGCGCGGTACGCGGGGGAGCACGCGGATCTGGACGCGCTGGACGACACCGGGGCGGTCTGGCCGCTGGGCCGCCGCTGACGGCTGCCCGCGAGCCGCGAGGTTCCGGGCGCGGCTGCCGATCCAGAGCCGCGAGGTTCCGGGTGCGGCTGCCGATCCAGCCAGGTTCCGGGCGCTGCTGCCGATCCGCAGGTCCCGGGCGCCGTCCCGGGGTCTTGACCGTGAGCGGGGCTCCCGGTTCCGGATACGGCCCCGCCGCGCGGACGAGGCCGCGAGGCCGCTCCGGTGGTGCTCAGGACCCCTTCGCCGACGTCAGACCCGTCAGCCGCCCCAGTACCTCGACCTTCCCGCCGTCCGGGCCCGCGCTCGCGGGCGGGATCAGGACCGCCTGGCTGGAGATCCGCTCCTTGGTGAGCGAGGACTTCACCTCCCCGGTGAGCAGCGCCCGTACATCCGGGTGCACCGGCAGATTCACGCCCTTCGCCGCGGTCTGCCGCTCATGGTTGCGCACGGTGAAGAAGAACAGCGCACCGCCGTCCGTGGTCGCAAGACCCAGCGGGGCGTAGTCGGCGCTGTCGAGGGACTGGTCGATGTACTGCGTGGTCATCCCCGGCTTGACGGCGTCCTTGAGGCGCGAGGCACGCCAGTCCGAGGTGTGCGGGCCGTCCTTGAAGTGCTCGGGCTTGCCGCTCTGCATATACGAGGCGTAGTCCTGGCTCAGTTCGCGCGGCGGTCGGGCCAGCGCGGCGCTGTTCACCCCGACCGGCTCGGCGTAGCCGTCCTTGTCCGTCTTCAGCGCGGGGATACGGGCGGGGGCCAGGATCGTCAGATACGCGACCTGCCACGGCCGGTCGGGACCGTTGCGCAGGAAGACGAGCACCCACCGGTTGTCCTCGGGGCCCTCGTCCCGGTCGCGGTTGGAGTCCGTGTCGGCGACGAAGTAACGCGGCCAGCCGGCCTTCTTCGGGATCGTGAACTTCGGGTCGGTCAGCTCCAGCGGCACATGCTGAGGGTTGCCGCCGGGGAAGTTGACGCCGCGCGCCTTCAGCCCCGCCTGGTTGATCGCGCCGAGTGAACCGGTCACCCGGTTCGCGGCCAGCGCGGGGTCGTACGCCTTGTCGGCGGCGTTGTACGCGGCGGTGAACTCCCGGAGCGCCTCCGACGCCTCAGCTCCGGTCACCGCCGGGACGACTTCCCGCTCCCCGTGCACCGTCACGCAGCCGCTCGCCGTCAGCGCCAGCGCCGTCATCGCCACGAGGCCCGTCACCGCCCGGCGCCGGCTCCGTACCACCGGGTCCGTCGACGGCCGACTCCGGCTCCCTGTCACGAAGTCCCTCGCCGTCCGGCTCCGGCCCCAGGTCACGAGGCCCGTCACCGCCCGGCCCCGGCGCTGCCTTCTCACCCGAATCGGCCTTCTCATCGGTCGTTCTCTCCTTGCCCCCCACTGACCGGCCGAAGCCTACCGGGGCGAGGAACAGCGCGAGCGCCGGGATGAGATAGAGCGCCCACACCGTGACCTGGAGCACGGTCGGGTTCGGCTGGAAGTTGAACACGCCCTTGAGGACGGTGCCGTACCAACTGTCCGGCGGGACGGTGGAGCTGATGTCGAACGCCTTGTGCTCCAGGCCGCCCAGGAAGCGGGCCTCCTGAAGGTCATGGACGCCGTACGCCAGCACACCCGCGGCCACGACCACCAGCATCCCGCCGGTCCAGGTGAAGAACCTCGCGAGGTTGATCCGCAGCGCGCCCCGGTAGAACAGCCACGCCAGGACGACGGCCGTCGCGATACCGAGGAGCACGAGGGCCAGGGGCGCCCCGCTGCCGTCGTCATCCGTGGCCGAGCGCACCGAAGCCCAGACGAACAGCGCCGTCTCCAGGCCCTCGCGCCCGACCGCCAGGAACGCCGTGGCGACGAGCGCCCCCGTACCCATGGCGAGGGCGGCGTCGAGCCTGCCGTGCAGCGCCGAGCGCAGGTGCCGGGCGGTGCGCCGCATCCAGAAGACCATCCAGGTCACCAGGACGACGGCGATGACGGACAGCACCCCGCCGAGGAACTCCTGGGCCTCGAACGTCAGCTCCTGCGAGCCGAATTCGAGCGCGAACCCGAAGCCGAGGGAGATGAGCACCGCGATCCCGATGCCGAGCCAGACCGGCCGGAGCGCGTCCCGCCGCTCGGTCTTCACCAGATAGGCGACGAGGATGCAGACGACGAGACCGGCCTCCAGCCCCTCGCGCAGCCCGATCAGATAGTTGCCGAGCACGTGGCGGTCCCTTCCCCGGTGCGGCGGTGGTGGTCCTGAGAACAGCGGCGGTGGTGGTCACGAGAACAGTGGTGGCGGTGGTCACGAGAACGGTGCTGACGGCGGTCACGAGAACAGCGCACGGCCCCACCAGTCGTCGGTGTCGCGTACACCCGGAGGGATCGCGAACAGCGCCGAACCCACGTGCTGGATGTACTCGTTGAGCACATCACGGGCCGCCAGCGACCGCTGCACCGGGATGAACCCCTTGCCGATGTCCCGCTGGTACGCCAGGAAGAACAGCCCCGCGTCCAGCCGGCCCAGACCGTCCGTGCCGTCGGTGAACGAGTAGCCCCGGCGCAGCATCTTCGCCCCGCCGTTGGAGTCCGGGTGCGCCAGCCGTACGTGGGCGGTCGGCAGCATCGCCGGAAGGAAGGGTTCGTCGCGCTCCTTCGCCCTGCCGACCGGTGCGCCCTCGGCCTTGTCGCGGCCGAAGATGTCCTCCTGCTCCTTGAGCGAGGTGCGGTCCCAGGTCTCGATGTTCATCCGGATCCGGCGGGCGACGAGATACGAGCCGCCCGCCAGCCACTCCGGGCCGTCCCGCCCGGCCACCCACACATGCCGGTCCAGCTCGGCGGCGTCGTCGCCCGGGACGTTACGGGTGCCGTCCTTGAAGCCCATCATGTTGCGCGGGGTCTGCGCTTCGGGCGTCGTCGACGAGGTCTTGCCGAAGCCAAGCTGCGACCAGCGCACCGCGACCGTGCCGAAACCGATCCGGGCGAGATTGCGGATCGCGTGCACCGCGACCTGCGGATCGTCGGCGCACGCCTGCACACACAGATCGCCGCCGCCACGCGCCGGGTCGAGGTTGTCGCCGGGGAACGCGGGCAGTTCGGTCAGGGCCCCGGGGCGGCGTCCTTCGATACCGAACCGGCCCGCGGCGAACAGCGAGGGCCCGAAGCCGACCGTCAGGGTCAGCCGGGACGGCTGGAGGCCGAGGGCCTCACCGGTGTCGTCCGGCGGGGCCTGTTCCGGCCCGCCGTGGGCGCCCGCGCCGACCGGGCGGCCCGCCGTCATCCGCTCCGCCGCCCGCGTCCAGTCCCTGAGCAGCCGGATCAGCTCGGCGCGGTCCCGGGTCCGTACGTCGAACGCGGCGAAGTGCAGCCGGTCCTGGACGGCGGTGGCGATACCGGCCTGGTGCACTCCGTGGAAGGG
>NZ_JBSGUP010000502.1:0-6071 GCF_053607985.1 Streptomyces sp. NPDC055078 | reverse complement strand
GCCCGGGCGGGGGGCCCCCCGGGGGGGGGGGGGCGGGGGCGGCGGGCGCGCCCCCCCCCGCGGGTTCCCGGCCCGGGTCCAGGGCCGGGTCCAGGGCCGGGTCCAGGTCCGGGTCCAGGTCCAGGTCCGGGTCCGGGTCCGGGTCCGGGTCCGGGTCCGGATCAGCAGACCCGGTAGGTGTAGAACCTCTCGTTGCGCGACATGTACATGTTTCCGTCGGCGCCCTTCTGGAGATTCGAGACCGGCCGGGCGATCAGCGTCATCCGCATCGTCGCCGGGTCGATCCGGTACGCCTTGCCCTGGGTCTTGCCCCACAGATAGCCGGCGTGGAACACGAGGTTGGTGTCGTGCCAGACCTGCGTGGCGTTCTCCCAGGGGTACGTCTGGTGCCTGGCCGTCCGCAGGGTCTCACCGGTGGCCGGGTCCATCTCGTACAGGGCGTCCGGGGTCAGCCCCCAGAGCCTGCCCTTGTCGTCGAAGGCGATCTCCCCGAGCGCCAGGTCTCCCGGCACGGGGGCGCTCTGCCAGAGCAGTTTGTCGGCGGCGATGTCGTACGCGAAGACCTTCGCCACCGTGTCCAGGGGCCTGCCGACGCCGCCGAAGACGGAGGTGGCGCCGTAGACGATGCCGTCGCGGTAGGTCACGCCGACCACCGAGTGCCCGGGGATGATGTTCCGTTTGACACGGGACTCGCCCGTCGCGGGGTTGATCAGACCCAGCGCGCCGCCCACCGTGCCCGACTTGGGCACGGTGCCGAAGGCGAGCCAGTCGCCGGCGGAGACCATGCTGAACGGCCGGTCCTGCTCCTGCTCGTGGAGGTCGAGCAGCAGCCTGGGCGCGGTGCCGTCGAACTCGTAGATACGCGCGCCGGGGTAGACGCCGAGGTAGAGCTTCCCCCTGTGGGTGACCATGCCCTCGCTCTGGCCGACGCGGGGCCAGAACTGCGTGGCGCCGGTGGCCGGGTCGTACGCGGCGAGGCCGCCGGTGAAGAACCCGCCCGCGTACAGCCGCCCGTCCGGGCCTTCGGCCATGGACCGGATGGACACGGGCTGCCCGGTGAGGGAGTCGTCGAGGAGCCTGCCGGTGCCGGTCCTGCGGTTGTAGTGCCAGATGCCGCCGACGGACGTGGTGCCGACGAGGGTGTTGCCGCGCCAGCCCAGCGGGCGTATGGCGCCCTCGCCGAACTCCGTCATGCCGAGCCTGGTGATCCTGCCGGAGTGCAGGTCGAGCCGGATCAGCTCGCCCCTCTGGACGAGGTGGACGGACCGGCCGCGGGCGCCGCCGGCCATGGTGAGGTTCTGGACGTCGTCGATGATGTGCAGCCATCTGCGGCGCTTGAGGTCGTACACGCCCAGCGGCTTCTCGGCGGCGGAGGTCTCGTAGCGGACGAGGAGATAGCGGCCGACGACGTCCACGTCGTACGACCAGCCGGTGGCCTTGATCGGCGGCTCGATGACGCGGCGCACCTTGCCGTCCGGGGAGAGCACGGCGACCTGCATGCTCGACGGGCCCAGGCCGGCGTAGACGGTGCCGTCGTGGCCGACCGCGAGGTCGCGGATGAAGCCCTGGCCGGGCACGGGCGAGCCGAGGTCTTTCGTCTCGCCGGTCCCGGTGTCGTAGCGGAAGAGCCTGCCGTTGGCCGAGGTGCCGCCGTAGACGTAGTCCTCGGTGGCGGCGACGGTCCAGACGAACGTCTCGCTGGCGATGGGGACGCCGAGTTCGGTGACCTCGTCGTCGTCGGGGTCGTAGCGGAAGAGCCGGCCCTTGTGCTCGTCGCCGCCGTAGCTGCCGACGTAGACGCTGTGGTCGGGGGCGACGGAGACGGCCCAGGAGCCGAGGGCCCGGGGCAGGGGGTGTTCGGCGACGAGGGTGCCGTCGTCGGCGTCGCGGATGCCGAGGAGTGCGGGGCCGGAGGCGGAGGAGGTGACGGAGTAGACGCGGCCTCGGTCCAGGGCCGTACCGGCGGTGGTGGCACCGGTGAGGGGCAGGCTCCCGAGGTCGGCGAAGCCGCACTGGGCGGGGGCGGGCGGCGTGGTGGACAGGGATGTATCGGGGCCGGTTTCGGCGTGGGCCGGTACGGCGAGGGTCACGACGAGCAGGCACGCGGCCGTGAGGGCACGACGCATGGGACCTCCAACGAGGGAGTGATTTACGGTCCTGACCGTAAATGGAGAGGGAGGTGACGGCAAGACACCGTGCGGCCCGGACTTGGCGACCGACGACAACGCGGCGTGGGTACGCCTCCTGGGCTCCGCCCGGGGGGACCCCACCCGGGCCGCCAGGCCCAGGGGGAGCGCGGCACCAGGGCACGCGAGCCCAGCACCCGGCAGGATCCATCAGCCAGGCCCGAGCCGCCCCAGCACCTCACCGAAGCCCTCGATGGCCCGGAGGGCGTCCGCCTGGGGCATCCCCGGCGGCTGGACGCGCAGGATGACACCGTCCGCGCCCATCGCGGCGTAGCGGCCGAGGCCGTCCGCGCACTGCTCCGGGGAGCCGACGACAGCGCGCGCGGCGATGTCGTCCCACTCCTGCGCGTACCGGGCCGCGTCCATCGATGTGCGCTTCCAGGACCCGTACGCGTCGTACAGCCCGCGCAGCGGGTCCTCCAGCGCCTTGCGGGCCCCTCGCGAGGTGGGGGCGCAGTACCCCTCGCGGCAGACGAGCACCTCGGCGCCGAGGGTGCCGGGGCCGCGCTCGCAGGAGAGGTACTCGGCGATCTTCGCGGGGAGTTCGGCGTCGGTCTCGTTGAAGGAGGTCGTCCAGCCGTCGCACATCAGCGCCGTGCGCGCCAGCGCGGCGGGCACCCGGCCGCCGTTCCACAGGCGCGGGCGGGGCCGCTGCACGGGGCGGGGGGAGAGGAAGGCGTCGGTCACGGAGGTGAAGCGCCCCTCGTACGTCACCGACTCCTCGGTCCACAGCCGGGTGATCAGCTCCACGCACTCCTCGAAGCGCGCGACCTTCTCGCGCGGCGGGATGCCGTACAGGGCGAACTCCTCGGGCCGGTAGCCGAGTACGAGGCCCGCGGTGAGCCGGCCGCCGGAGAGCACGTCGAGGTGGGCGAGGGTCTCGGCGAGCCACACCGGCTGGTAGACGGGGGCGATGAGCCCGGCGGTGGCCAGGCCGATGCGCTCGGTGTGCGCGGCCAGCCAGGTCAGCGAGGTCAGCGCCTCGTGGTAGCCGGGGCGGTGCAGGTGGCGCTCGCCGGCCACCACCCAGTCGAAGCCCGCCTGCTCGGCGAGCCGGGCCTGCTCGACGGCGTCCGCGAGTGCGGGGCGGTCGTCCTTGCCGGTGTACAGGTTGACGTAGAGGCCGAGGCGCATGGCCGGACTCCAATCCCTTTACGGTCTGGGCCGTAAAGGTTAGCGTGTGGCCCGTGGTTACCAAAGGGGTTGCGGAACAAGTGGTGGACATATCGGCCGAGTTGATCGAGCGGCTGCGGGGGACGGTACTCCCTGCCGTACTGACACCGATGGACGAGCGGGGGACCGTCGACCTCGGTGTCCTGCGCGCATACGCGGCGCAGCTCGACGCCGCACCGGTCGGCGGCTTCGCGGTGTGGGCACACACCGGCCGTGGCCTGTACCTCTCGGCGGCCGACCGCGCGCGGGTGCTGCGCACCTGGCGGGAGGCGACGGACAAGCCCCTGGTCGTCGGCGCGGGCGTCCCCCGCGACCTCGTGCCCGCGACGGTGGCGGAGGCGGAGGCCGCGGTCGAGGCGATGGCGGTGACGGCGGCCGGACTGGGCGCGGACGCGGTGATGGTGTACCCGCTGAACGCCCTGGCCGACCGCCCCGACGGCCACGCCCGCGCCGTACGGCTGCACGAGCGCGTGGCGGAGGCGAGCGGGCTGCCGGTGCTGGGGTTCTTCCTGCACGGGGAGGCCGGCGGATACGAGTATCCGCCGGCGCTCGTCCGCGACCTGCTGGCCCTGCCGGGCTCGCTGGGCCTCAAACTGGCCACCCTGGACCGCGCGATGGCCTGCCAGGACGCGATCCGCGCGGCCAAGGCCACGGACCGCCTGGTCGTCACCGGCGAGGACCGGATGTTCGGCCCCAGTCTGATGTGGGGCGCCGACACGGCCCTCGTCGGTATCGCGGCGGCCCGCGCGGAACTGACGACGGCGGTCCTGGACGCCTGGCGCGCGGCGGACCACACGGCGTTCGTGAGAGCGTCGGCCCGGCTGGACCGCCTCGCGGAGGCCACCTTCTGCGCCCCGATCGAGGGCTATGTCCAGCGGATGCACTGGGCGGCGGTGTGGGAGGGCCTGCTGCCCGATGCGGCGGCCCACGACCCGTTCGGCCCGCCGCTGCCGCCGGAGGAGCGGCGTCGAGTGGTGAGGTGCCTGGAGGGGCCGGCGGCGGACGGGGCGGGGTAACGGGCGCCCTGGAGCTGGAGCCGTGGCCGCGGAGGGACGGCCCGGCGGACGGCTCAGCCCGGTCGGGGCAGGCCGAACAGGTCCGCCGCGTTGCGCCACAGGACCTGGTCCAGTTCCGGTGGTGTGAGGTCCGCGTCGCGGAGCACGCCCAGGGACACACTCGGGTCCACCAGGGTGGAGTCCGTGCCGAACAGCAGGCGGTCCACCGGGACGCCCGCCTCTCGGGCGTACGGGATACGGTCCGCGTCCGTCGCCGTGCGGCAGTGCTCCAGATACAGCCGGTCGCACTCCGCCGCCGCGTGGGCCGCCTCGCGCCAGGCGTCGCCGCCCGCGTGGCCGACGATCACCCGGAGGTTGGGGAGGCCCGCGAGGAGGCCGGGGAGGAGGGCGACATCCGGGTCCCAGGTGTGCAGCAGCAGCGGAACGGCCAGTTCGTCGAGGAGGGCGAACGCCTCGCGCATCTGGGGGGAGCCGATCGCGCGGCCCGGGTAGTGGGTGTGGATCTTGGCGCCGACGAAGCGGCCCGTGACCAGGTGCCGGCGCAGGTCGGCCGCGCTGTCCTCGATCCGGTTCGGGTTCACCACCGCGTAGCCGTACAGCCGAGGCTGGTCCGCCAGCACCCGCGCCAGTGCCGCGTTCCCCGCCACCGCGTCATAGGTCACCGCCTCCGCCGCCGAGACCAGTTGCACGTCGATCCCGTAGCGGTCCATCAGGCGCAGATTCGTCTCCGCGCCCGTCGCGCCGTCGCGGTGGTACGGCCACGGGCCCCAGTGCGCGTGTACGTCGATGATCGGCATCAGCTCAGCAGCTCCTCGACGTTTCCGCCCGCGATCGCCTCCCGGTCGGCCGCGCCGATCCGCGCGTACCGCAGCCGCAGCGTCTGCGGCGAGATGTCCGTGAACGGCGTACGGGAGCCGAAGACCAGGGCCCGCGCCCCCACCGCGTCCACGACCCGCTCGACCGAGTCAGGCGCCGACAGCAGCCGCGTCGTCGCCATGAACCCCGGCTCGTGGCGGGCCAGCAGCAGGAAGTCGCCCAGCAGGTACGCGTGCAGATCGAGGAAGATCACGCGCGCCCCCCGGCCCGCCAGCGCCGGGCCGAAGCGGCGCGGGTCGCCGTCCTGGAGCAGGATCATCCCGCGCGCCAGCGCCAGCTCCACGGTGTGGAGATAGCCCGGGAAGCCCGGCTCCGTCCCCTGCTCGGCGGTGAACAGGCGCAGGAACCGTACTCCCGCCGTGTGCAGCGCCTCGATCCGCTCCTCCGCGCTCCACGCGTCGCGCAGATCGACCGTGCCCACCGGCAGCAGCTCCGGGCAGTCCGCCAGTTCGCGCAGCGTCGCCTCGTTGCCGGACTCCGCGTCGAAGAGGGCGCCGCGCGTCGACAGGGCGAGCGCCCGCTCGACGGGGCGGCGCGCCAGCAGTTCACGTACCTGCGAAAGGCCCACATCGCGGTGGTGCCGCGGCCAGGGGCCGTAGAGCACGTCCACGTCCCAGCGGACGCGCTCGGCGGGGGAAGGGGTCAGCCAGTCGTACGTCATACCGAAGCCGCCAGCACGGCCCGCGCGATAGCGTCCACATCGGCCGATGTGTACCCCTCGTTCCAGTCAAGCACCAGCAGCGTGCGCCCGATCAGCCGCTCGGCCCGCGGGCACAGCCCCTCGGGGTAGCCGGTGAACACCGGGTTCGCGTACAGCGGG
>NZ_JBSGUP010000501.1:0-6132 GCF_053607985.1 Streptomyces sp. NPDC055078 | reverse complement strand
GGCCGAACTCCTGCGGGGAGACGCCGAGCGCCGCGCACGCTTCCCGCAGGACCTGCTCCTCGGCCGGGGCGATGTACCCGTCCGCGCCCGCGACGATGAAGCCGGTCTGTACGACCGCCTTGGCCTCCGTCGGCTTCTTCGCCACCTTGGCGATCTCCTGCATGGCCTCGGTCTTTCCCTGCTGGAAGTTGAACGCCAGCTGGTCGGCATGCTTGTTGAACCGCTGCCGCAACTGGTCGGGCGGGAAGTTCCGCAGGACGTCGTTCTGCAGGATCAGGTTCTCCACATGCTGCCGTTCGGCCGGGTCGACCGACCCGTCGGCAGCCGCGACCAGGGCGCACATGGCCATGCTCGCGTCCCGGTAGGAGCCGCTCTTCAGCTCGGTCTTGAGGGAGCCGAGCTGGGTCTTGAGCAAGCCCACGAGCTGAGCCTTCGACCCCCCGCCGGACCTGGACCCGGACCCGGGCCGTCCGTGCCCGCCGGGGCTCCGCGCCCCTTGTGACTGCTGCTGCAGGCCCTTGGCCTGGTCCTTGATCCGGTCCCACATCGCCATTCGTGCCACCTCGGCTACCTGTTCAGTCGTCCGCGTGCGTTCCGCGCGTCCTTCGGTCAACGCCTGCCCGGCTTCCGGAGTTCCATGACCGCCGGAGCCGGTGGGTCCACTCCCTGGCCGGAACGGCGGGCGGGTCGCCGGGCCGGTCAGCTCTGCCGGGTCAGCCGGCCCCGTTTGAGCTGTAGCACTTCGTCCGCCGCGGTCGCGACGGCCTTGGCATGGGTGACGACGATGACGCACTTGCCGTCGTCGTGGGCGAGCTTCTGGAACACCTCGATGATCCCGTCGGCTGTGTCCGCGTCGAGGCTGCCCGTCGGCTCGTCGGCGAACAGGATGTCGATCTCGCAGGCGAGGGCCCGGGCGATGGCCACACGCTGCTGCTGGCCTCCGGAGAGCTGCGGAGGGCGCCGGTGCTGGTCGGCGGGGTCCACGCCGAGGAGGGTGAGGAGTTCAGCGGCACGCTGTTTCCGGTGGACACCCTTGACCTGGGTGATCTCCATGGCGGAGGTGATGTTCTGTGTCGCGGTCATGTAGGGGATCAGGTTCAGGGACTGGAAGACGGTGGCCGCGTGCCGGTTGCGGTAGCGGCCGAGCCCGATGTCGGTGATGTCACGGCCCTCGAAGCGGACGGTGCCCGAGGTCGGCGAGTCCAGGCCGCTGGCCAGGGAGAGCAGGGTCGTCTTGCCGGAGCCGGAGGAGCCCATGATCGCGTACATGCGGCCCGCCGTGAAGGTGTACGAAACGGAGTTGAGGACCGATCGGCGGCGGTTGCCGGACTGATAGGTGCGGGTGAGGCCGGACAGTTCCAGCAGAGGAGCGGTCATGTCACTGTCCCTTCGCGAGGATGTCACGCGGGTTCAGGCGCAGCACGCGCGCGCCGGGGATGAGCGTGGCCAGGGCGGCGATGCCGAGGCCGGTGGCGCCGACCTTGGCGATGTCCGAGGCGCCGAGCCGGACGTCCATGGAGTCGATCGGTTTGACCTCCTGTTCGCTTTCGCTTTCCTCGGGCGCGAATCCCCCGTTGGGGAGGGTGCCGCTCTGCCCGGACCCCTGGTTCCTGGCGTCCTCCTGCGCCGAGGAGACCTCGCTCGCGAGTAGCTGGTCCCCGACGCTCCGTGACAGGAACTGGCTGCAGGCGCCCGCGAGCCCGATGGCGAGAACGGCGCACACGACGATCTCTGTCAGATGCTGTCCGAGTACGCGGGGTTTGCGTTCGCCGAGCGCGAGCAGGATGCCCAGCTCCGAGCGGCGTTCGCGCAGCGACGAGGCGACGATCAGGGCGAGGATGACGGTGCCGCCGAGCGCGACGAGCCAGACGGTGACGGTGGCGAAGCCGGCGGTCTTGTTGATGGGGCCGACCAGGGTCCGGTACTGCTTGTCGTTGACCGAGAGCGGGAAGATCTCCGAGTCCAGGCCCGCGGCCTCGGCGGCCTTCTTCAGAGGCGCCAGATCCTCGGGGTCGCCCAGCGTGAAGCTGGCCTGGTTGACGATGCCGGCGTCTTTCCCGCCGCCCTTTCCGACGAGGGTGGTGGCACCGTCAGGGGTGGTGTACATCAGATTCGCCGGGCTCATGGGAGCGGGCGTGTTCGGTACGTCGGCTGTGCCGCTGCGGTAGATGCCGACGACCTTGAACTTGTACACGGTCGTGTCCGGCTTCTCGCCGGGCGGCGGCACATTCCCCACCAGGAGGTGCAGCAGGCCGCCGACCTGTACCTTGTTCGACTTCGCCATACGTTCCTCGATGACGATCTCGTCGCTCCGCCCGTTGGCGGCGATGCCGCGTCCGGCGACCAGTTTCGCGTCACCGTTGCGGAAGGCCGAAACCTGCTGCAGATCCCGAATGCCCTTCACCATGAAGTAGTCCTCGGCCTCGCCCGGGCGCGGTTGCGTCGTCCGGTAGAGCTTGGTCTGCTTGGTGGGGAAAGCGGCGGACTCGGTCGTGTAATTGCACCGCAGCACCACGGACGACTTGCAGACCTTGTCGACGAGAACGCGGCGCAGATCGCCCTCGGGTCCGATCATCGCGGGCGCGTTGCCGCTGGCGTCCTTGCCCATCTTCCCCTTTCTCGACAGGGCTTCGATGTCCAGCTGCATGCTCGCCACGGCGCCCACCCGCCGCTTCGTGTCATCGGTCGCCCGCGCCGCCGCCGACTGGATCAGAAAGCCGGAGAGGACGAGGGTGCAGATGACGAAGAAGACGCCGATGAGCATCAGTGTCTTCCCCAGGTGGCCGAACAGCCGCCACCACGCACGTTTGAAGAGGTTCATGGGCACGGACATTAGGCAGCGGTGTCTTTGCACCGCGTTTCTCCGGACGGGGCGGGGCTCCGGTTCTCATACACGGTTCACATACGGCATCTGATATACGTGGCAGCCGAATGGGGCGGGAGTACGGCGGAAGCCGGCGGTCACCGCGGAGTCCTGGAATTCACCGGAATCTGAGAAGGGTGGACGCACGTGCGGGTACTGGTGGTCGAGGACGAGTTGCACCTGGCGCGGGTCCTGGCCATGCGGCTGCGCCGGGAGGCCATCGCGGTCGATGTCGTGCACGACGGTGAGCAGGCGCTGGAGCAGCTCTCCGTACACGACTACGACACCGTCGTACTCGACCGCGACCTGCCCGGCGTGCACGGTGACGAGGTCTGCCGCCGGGTTGTCGCGGACGGCCTCGACTGCCGCATTCTCATGCTGACCGCCGCGGGCCGCCTCGGCGACAAGGTGACCGGCCTGGGTCTGGGCGCCGACGACTATCTCGCCAAGCCCTTCGAGTTCCCCGAACTGATCGCCCGGCTGCGGGCGCTGTACCGACGCAGTCCCATGGCGCACTCGCCGGTACTCACCTTCGCCGACCTCGCGCTCGACCCGCACCGCCGCCGCGTCACCCGCGGCGGCGCCGAGGTCCGGCTCTCCCCGAAGGAACGGGCGGTACTGGAACTGCTGATGCGCGCCGACGGCGGAGTGGTCAGCGCCGAGTACCTGTTCGACAAGGTCTGGGACGAACACGCCGACCCGGTCACCAACGCCGTCCGCCTCGTCGTGCACACCCTGCGCCGGAAGCTGGGCGAGCCGCGGCTGGTGCACACCGTGATCAGCACGGGCTACTACCTGGGGACCGAGTGAGGTTCCGCGCCGCGCTGGGGAAGCGGACGCGGCCCCGCGCGTTCAGCATCCATCTGCGCCTCTTTCTCTGCTTCGGCTCGGCGCTCGCGGTCTGCGCGGCGCTGATGGTCGCGATCATCTACGGCGGCATCCGCTATGTGCCGACGTACGACCTGGCCACGGTCACACCGCCGCCGGAACTCACCGCGACACCCGGGAAGTGGTCCGGGCTGCCCCGCGCGCAGCCCATGAGCGCGGAGCCGGGCGAGCCCGGGGCGATCCGTACCAAGGAGGATGTCTGGGCGGCCGTGCTCGCCGTCTCCGTCATCGGAGTCCTCCTGGTGACGGTGGTCGGACTCGCCGTGGGGTGGCTGCTTTCGCGGCGGCTGCTCGCGCCCCTGCGCACGATCAGCCGGGCCGCCGCCAGGGCCGGTGAGGGAGACCTGTCGTACCGGATCAACGCCGGGGGCCCACAGGACGAGTTGACCGAGCTGGCCGACACCTTCGACACCACGCTGGCCCGTCTGGAGGAGGCGTTCGACGCGCATCAGCGGTTCGCGGCGAACGCGTCGCACGAACTGCTGACCCCGCTCGCCACGACACGGGCGATCCTTGAGATGGCGGCCGCCGACCCGTCGCCGGAGGAGTTCGCGGAGCTGGTGCCGATGCTGGTGGAGACCAATGAGCGCAACATCCGCGTCGTCGAGGAACTGCTTCGGCTGGCCGCCGCCGAGCATATGGAGCACAGCCACGAACCGGTCGTCCTGGCCTGGCTCGTCGAGGAGGCCGCCGAGGGGCAGGACCTGGGCACGGTACGCCTGACGGTGGCGGCGGGGGACGACGGCGAGGTCCGGGGCAGCGGGGCCCTGCTGCGGCAGCTGGTGGTCAACCTCCTGGACAACGCGGTACGGCACAACACGGCGGACGGCTCGGTACAGGTCCGGGTGAGCAAGGCCGGTGACCGGGTGGTCCTGGAGGTGGAGAACACCGGGCCGGTCGTGGACCCGGACGTCGTGGACCGGCTCTTCGAGCCGTTCTACCGGGCTCAGCCGCGCATCGGCAGCGAACGGGGGCACGGCCTCGGACTCGCCATCGTCCGGTCGGTCGTGCGCGCGCACCGGGGGACAGTGACGGCGGCGGCGCGGCCCGCCGGCGGCCTCGGTGTCGTGGTGACGCTGCCTGCGGCAGACTGCTGAGATGCGGCCCGTCCCCGGCCGGGGGACCGCCCGAGCGCGCCGGCGGGGGCATCCGGGCCGCGGCCGACGGTGCCGTGGAGGCGCCTGGCGCATCCGCGTCCCCCGCACCGTCCCCGACAAGGCCGCCGGGTGCGCAACCGCGAGAACCCCGACTCGCAAGGCACCGCGCCGTGGCCACGAGATGCGCGAGTCAGGGAAAATATCCGGAGATCATGGGGAAACGCAGAATCTCCCGCGGCGTACGAAGGGTGAGTGTTACCAAGAGTCATGCCAGCACAGGGCGGAGTCTCCAGGGACGTCTACGACGTCGTCATCGTCGGTGGTGGGCACAACGGACTCGTCGCCGCCGGCTACCTCGCCCGGGCCGGGCGCTCCGTACTCGTCCTCGAACGCCTCGGCGTCACGGGCGGCGCGGCCGTCTCGACCCGGGCGTTCGCGGGCGTGGACGCGCGGCTGTCCCGCTACTCGTATCTCGTCTCGCTCCTGCCGTCGAAGATCGTCGACGACCTCGGGCTCGGTTTCGCCGTGCGGAAGCGTGCGGTCTCCTCCTACACGCCCACGGTCCGCGACGGCCGGGCCACCGGACTGTTCGTCGGCTCGGGCAGGGAACGCACACGTGCCTCCTTCCGCGCCCTCACCGGATCCGACGCCGACCACGACGCGTGGGAGGACTTCTACGGCACCACCGGGAACGTCGCCCGCGCCGTCTTCCCCACCCTCACCGAGCCGCTGCCCACCCGTGCCGCGCTGCGCGCCCGGATCGGGGACGACGCAGCCTGGAACATGCTCTTCGAGCAGCCGCTGGGCGTGTCCGTCGAAGAGCGCTTCCGGGACGACCTGGTGCGCGGTGTCGTGCTGACCGACGCCGTCATCGGCACCTTCAGCCACGCGCACGACGAGTCGCTCGCGCAGAACATCTGCTTCCTGTACCACGTCATCGGCGGAGGCACCGGGGACTGGGACGTACCGGTCGGAGGCATGGGGGCCTTCACCGACGCGCTGGCGGGCGCGGCCCGGGCCGCCGGGGCCGAGATCGTCACCCGCCACGAGGTCCTGCGCATCGAGCCGGACGACCCGCACTCCCAGGTCACCTACCGCACCGAGGCGGGCGAGGGCGGCGTCGCGGCCCGCAAGGTCCTGGTGAACGCCTCCCCCGAGGCCCTCGCCGAACTCGTCGGCGACGAGTTGGGCGCGAAGCGGGCCGCGGGGGCCCCCCTCAAGGTGAAAATGCTTCTGCGCCGCCTGCCCCGGCTGCGCGACACCACCGTCGACCCCCGCGAGGCG
>NZ_JBSGUP010000500.1:0-6132 GCF_053607985.1 Streptomyces sp. NPDC055078 | reverse complement strand
TCGCCCTGTGGGGCCCGTCCAGTCTGCCGTACGGAGGCGGCTTGTCCGCACTTCACCGGCCCGGGCATGTCCACCGCTCCCGCCCCCGCCCGGCGGCGGGAGCGGGAGCGCGCGCCGGGCGCCGCAGGCCCCCGGGCACCAGGGTCTGCCCTGTGACGCGCCCTGGGAACCATCGGGCACCGGAGCGGTCATCGTCCTGTCCGTTACGCCGAAAGATGGCCGAATTACATACCGTGATGTCGGCTCGAAAACCTCGGCACGCCCCAGGGGGACTCAGTGGCCCCGGCGGGACTCAACGACCCCGGAGCGCCTCGGCAGCCCCAGCAGTCCCAGCGGCCTCAGCGACAGAGGCTGGCCTCGTGCTGGGCATGACCGGCCGGCTCCAGCTGGAAGGTGCAGTGCTCGACATCGAAGTGGTCCCCCAGACAGCCCTGGAGATCGTGGAGCAGCCGCTCATGGCCGACCGAGTCCAGTACGTCCGGGCTCACCACCACATGCGCGGAGAGCACCGGCATCCCGGAAGTGATCGTCCAGGCGTGCAGATCGTGCACGTCCTCCACGCCCGGCAGGGCCACGATATGCGCCCGTACCTCCGCCATGTCGACGTCCTTGGGCGCAGACTCCAGCAGCACGTTGAGGGTCTCGCGCAGCAGTTTGAGCGTACGCGGAACGATCATCAGCCCGATCACCAGCGAGGCGATCGGGTCCGCCGCCTGCCAGCCGGTGGTGAGAATGACCGTCGCCGAGATCAGGACCGCGACCGAGCCCAGCGCGTCGTTGAGCACCTCCAGATACGCTCCGCGCACATTGAGGCTGTCCTTCTGGCCGCGCATCAGCAGCGAGAGGGAGACGATATTGGCCACCAGGCCGACCAGGGCGAAGACGATCGTCATACCGCCGTTGGTCTCGGCGGGTGTGATGAACCGCTGCACCGCCTCGAAGAGCACATAGCCGCCCACACCCAGCAGCAGGAGACAGTTGGCGAGCGCGGCGAGTATCTCCGCCCGCGCCAGGCCGAAGGTGCGATTGGTGCTCGGCGGCCGGTTGGCGAAGTGGATGGCGAGCAGTGCCATGGCGAGTCCGACGCCGTCCGTCGCCATATGGGCGGCGTCGGCGACCAGGGCGAGCGATCCGGTGACGACACCGCCGACGATCTCCAGGACCATCACACTCAGTGTGATCGTCAGCGCGATGCGCAGCCGTCCCCGGTAGGCCGCCGCCGCGGTTCCGGTCGGCGGCGGGCCGCCGTGTGTGTGTCCGTGGTCGTGCCCTGCCCCCATAGCAACGTCCTCCAAGCGGTCGGGACTGTGTCGGTCCGAGGCTCAGTGAACTACTGGTAGGGGGTATGTGCAACACGGCATTGAACACCGTTGTCATATCGCCTGACCTGCGGAAACGATCCGCAGGTCAGGGCACCCTTACTTCATTCGGACGCCGGGGGGCGGATGGGTCCGGCCGTGGACGATCACGTCGCGCGGACGGCCTCCGGATGCCGCAGACACCAGCCCTCCCACGCCGACCCGACCATCTCGCGCACCCCGTGCGAGGCCGACCAGCCCAGCTCCCCGGCGATCCGGTCCACCGAGGCGACCGCCTTCGCCGCATCGCCCGGACGGCGCGGCTCGATGACCGGCTCCGCGCCGTATCCCGTGACCTCGCCCACCACATCCGCCAGCTCCCGCACCGAGACCCCGACCCCGCGCCCGATGTTGACCGTGAGATCACCCGGCCCCCCCGGACCGCCGTGCCCGGCCAGCCGGCGGGCCACCGTGAGATGGGCGTCCGCCAGGTCCGCGACATGGATGTAGTCGCGGATACAGGTGCCGTCCGGTGTCGGGTAGTCGTCCCCGAAGATCCGGGGTGCCTCACCCCGGGTGAGCCGGTCGAAGAACATCGGGATGATGTTGAACACCCCGGTGTCCGCCAGCTCAGGACGGGCCGCGCCCGCCACATTGAAGTAGCGCAGACAGGCCGTCGACAGCGAGTGCGCCTGTCCCGCCGCCCGGACCAGCCACTCACCGGCCAGCTTGGTCTCCCCGTACGGATTGATCGGCACACAGGGAGCCGACTCCGGGATCAGCTCCAGCTCCGGGACCCCGTACACCGCCGCCGAGGACGAGAAGAGGAACTTGCGCACACCGGCCTTGACGACCGCTTCCAGCAGCACGGTCAGTCCGTGCACATTCTCCGTGTAGTAGTGCAGCGGCTGCTCCACCGACTGCCCGACCTGCTTCTTCGCCGCGAGATGAACCACTCCCGTGACCTCGTGCTCCGCGAACGTACGGTCCAGCAGCTCCCGGTCCAGCACCGTCCCGCGCACCAGCGGAATCTCCCCGGGCAGCCGCTCGACAACGCCCGACGAGACATCGTCGAGTACGACGACCTTCTCCCCCGCACCGGACATCGCATGTGCCACATGCGCACCGATATATCCCGCTCCACCTGTGATCAGCCAAGTCATACGCATAAGCCTATGGCCTGTCCGAGGCCGTGGACGGCGCGGTTTGTGAGCCGGGGCAACGATCGACAATGATGATCCGGTGCCGGGGTTCCCTGGGGTACCCGCGGGCCCGAAGTGGGCGTGAACAGGCAGTGAACTCCCGCTTGTGCTAATCCGATAGCCTCTGCCGAAAGCCCCTGCCGACGTGCCGCCGCCCGCGTACCCGGGCCGGGCCGCCGCGCACCCACACCCTCGGTTCACCCTCGGTTTCAAGGAGTGAGTTCGTCTGTCGACCGCCATCCTCACCGGTCCGCCCGCACCAGGATCGTCACTCGATGGCGATCTGCGGTCGCTGGGTTTCGACGTACGGGTCTCACCGGGCGGCGACGGGACCGCCGCGCTCCTCGCCACGGTCCCCGCCACCGAGCGGGTCGCCGTCGTGGACGCGCGCTTCGTCGGACATGTCCACTCGCTGCGCCTCGCGCTCACCGACCCCCGCTTCCCGGTGGCCGCCGTCCCCGGCGCGCTGACCGCCCGGCCGGAGGCCCGGGGCGCGCTGACCCGCGCCCTGGCGGACGGGCGGGAGGCCGCTGCCGGCTCCGCCCCCGCCGGCACCGCCCTGGCCTCCGCCGTGATCCTGCCGGACGCGCTCGCCGAGGCGCTCACCGCCGACGGCACCGCCGTGCACCGCCCGCAGCTGGGCTCGCTCGTCGCCACCGTGCCCGACGACGCCCGCTCCCGGGAGGCGGCCCGCGAGGCCGTCGCGGACGTGGACGAGGAGGCCGTACGGCTGCGCTCGGCCGTGAAGGCCCGCGACGGCTTCTTCACCACCTTCTGCATCAGCCCCTACTCCCGCTACCTCGCCCGCTGGTGCGCGCGCCGGGGGCTGACCCCCAACCAGGTCACCACCGCATCGCTGGTCACCGCGCTGATCGCGGCCGGCGCGGCGGCCACCGGCACCCGCGGCGGCTATGTCGCCGCCGGAGTGCTGCTGCTCCTCTCGTTCGTCCTGGACTGCACCGACGGGCAGCTCGCCCGCTACTCGCTCCAGTACTCCACGATGGGCGCCTGGCTGGACGCCACCTTCGACCGCGCCAAGGAGTACGCCTACTACGCGGGCCTCGCCCTGGGCGCCGCCCGCGGCGGTGGCGGAGATGATGTGTGGGCGCTGGCGCTCGGGGCGATGATCCTCCAGACCTGCCGCCATGTCGTGGACTTCTCCTTCAACGAGGCCAACCACGACGCGGTCTCCAACACCAGCCCCACCGCCGCCCTCTCCGACCGGCTCGACAGCGTCGGCTGGACGGTCTGGGTGCGCCGGATGATCGTGCTGCCGATCGGCGAGCGCTGGGCCATGATCGCCGTACTGACGGCCGTGGCCACCCCCCGGATCGTCTTCTACGCCCTGCTGATCGGCTGCGCCTTCGCCGCCTGCTACACCACCGCCGGACGGCTGCTGCGCTCCCTGACCCGCAGGGCCACGCGCACCGACCGCGCGGCGGCGGCGCTCGCCGACCTCGCGGACTCCGGCCCGCTCGCCGAGGCCGTCGCCCGCGCCGGGCGGGGAATCGTCCGGGGGCTGCCCGCGATGGCCCCGCCGGTGATCGCGCTCCTCGGCGGCGCGGCCCTGGTCGTGGCCGCCGCCCTCGGCGACCACGGCTCATACGTCCCCGTCGCCGCCGCGGTCCTCTACGCCGTCACCTCCGGCCTCGCCGTCGCCCGCCCGCTCAAGGGCCCGCTCGACTGGCTCGTGCCCCCGGTGTTCCGGGCCGCCGAGTACGGCGCGGTCCTGGCGTTCGCGGTCCGGGCGGACGAACCGGGGGCCCTGCCCGCGGCCTTCGGCCTGGTGGCAGCCGTCGCCTACCATCACTACGACACGGTCTACCGCATCCGCGGCGGCACGGGTGCGCCCCCGGCCTGGCTGGTCCGGGCGATCGGCGGGCACGAAGGCCGTGTCCTGGCCGTCGCGCTGTCGGCCGCCCTCGTCGCCGCACCCGACTTCACCATCGCGCTGACGGCCATCGCCGTCGTCGTCGCAGTCGTGGTCGTGGTGGAGAGCATCCGCTTCTGGGTGTCATCCGCCGCGCCCGCCGTACATGACGAAGGAGAACCCGCATGATCGGCCTCGTACTGGCAGCCGGTGCCGGACGGCGTCTTCGCCCCTACACCGACACGCTTCCGAAGGCCCTCGTGCCCCTGGAGGACGGCGACGGCGCCAGAACCGTCCTCGATCTGACCCTCGCCAACTTCGCCGAGATCGGACTCACCGAGGCCGCGATCGTCGTCGGCTACCGCAAGGAGGCCGTCTACGAGCGCCAGGCCGCCCTGGAGGCCGCGTACGGCATCCAGCTGACCCTCGTCGAGAACGACAAGGCGGAGGAGTGGAACAACGCCTACTCCCTGTGGTGCGCCCGTGACGTCCTCAAGCGCGGAGTCATCCTCGCCAACGGCGACACCGTCCACCCCGTCTCCGTCGAACGGACCCTGCTCGACGCCCGGGGCGGCGGCCGGAAGATCATCCTCGCCCTCGACACGGCGAAGCGGCTCGCCGACGAGGAGATGAAGGTGATCACCGAGGACGGCCGGGGAGCGCGCCGCATCACCAAGCTGATGGACCCGGCCACCGCCACCGGCGAGTACATCGGCGTCACCCTGATCGAGCCCGAGGCCGCCGGGGACCTGGCGGACGCGCTGAAGACCACCTTCGAGCGGGACCCCGATCTCTACTACGAGGACGGCTACCAGGAGCTGATCGGCCGAGGCTTCACCATCGACGTCGCCCCCATCGGGGACGGCGTGGCCTGGGTGGAGATCGACAACCACGACGACCTCGCGAAGGGCCGTGAGATCGCGTGCCAGTACTGACCCGGCTCATCCCGTCGCCGGTCGTCGTCGACATCCGGCCGGGCGCCCTGGACGATCTGGCGGCCATCCTCGCCGACCAGCGCATCTCGACCTCCGGGACACTCGCCGTCGCCATCAGCGGCGGCTCCGGACGCGCCCTGCGCGAGCGGCTCGCCCCGGTCCTGCCCGGCGCCGACTGGTACGAGGTCGACGGCGGCACCATCGATGCCGCCGTCAAGCTCGCGGACTCCATCAAGGGCAGGCGGTACGACGCCGTCGTCGGCCTCGGCGGCGGCAAGATCATCGATGTGGCGAAGTACGCGGCGGCCAGGGTGGGCCTGCCGATGGTCTCCGTCGCCACCAACCTCGCCCACGACGGCATCTGTTCGCCCGTCGCCACGCTCGACAACGACAACGGCCGCGGCTCGTACGGTCTGCCCACCCCGATCGCCATGGTGATCGACCTCGATGTCATCCGGGACGCCCCGCCCCGGTTCATCCGCTCCGGCGTCGGCGACACCATCTCCAACATCTCGGCGATCGCGGACTGGGAACTCGCCCACCACGTCAACGGCGAGCCGGTCGACGGACTCGCCGCCGCCATGGCCCGTACGGCGGGGGAGGCCGTGCTGCGCCACCCGGCGGGCATCGGCGACGACGCCTTCCTCACGGTCCTCGCCGAGGCGCTCGTCCTCACCGGAATCGCCATGTCGATCAGCGGGGACACCCGGCCCTCGTCGGGTGCCTGCCACGAGATCAGCCACGCCTTCGACCTGCTGTACCCGCAGCGCGCCGCGAGCCACGGCGAGCAGGTCGGTCTCGGCGCCGCCTTCGCCATGCATCTGCGC
>NZ_JBSGUP010000499.1:1563-6146 GCF_053607985.1 Streptomyces sp. NPDC055078 | reverse complement strand
GAGCGCCTCAAACGCCGGCGGGGCTGAATATGCTCGGGTCCGCCAGAGCGCCTCAAACGCCGGCGGGGCTGAATGAGCCCGAGTCCGCCAGGGCGCCGCAAACTCCCCCAGGGCTCCGCCTGGGTGGGACCCCCAGACGGGGGTGAATAGGCCCGGGTCCTCGTGGGCGCCGCAAACTCCCCCAGGGCTCCGCCTGGGCGGGACCCCCAGACGGGGGTGAAAATGCTCGGATCCTCGTGGGCGCCGCAAACTCCCCCAGGGCTCCGCCTGGGCGGGACCCCCAGACGGGGGTGAAAATGCTCGGATCCTCCGGCGCACATCGGTGGGGTTGTCGTGGCTCTGGCGCGCTGTTGGCGGGGAGAGGTTGAATGAGGCGATGGTGTCGATCGACCGCATGTTCGCCTTCGCCGCGATGTCCCTGCTCGTGATTGTGATCCCCGGCCCCAGCGTCCTCTTCGTGATCGGCCGGGCCCTCGCGCACGGCCGCCGTACCGCGATCGCCACGGCCGTCGGCAATGTCATCGGGTCGTACGTGCTGGTGGTGGCCGTCGCGCTCGGCGTCGGGTCGCTGGTGGCGGGGTCAGCCGCCGTGTTCATGGCGGTGAAGCTGGCGGGGGCGGCCTATCTGGTGTTCCTCGGGGTGCAGGCGTTCCGGCACCGCGGGGACATGAGGATCTCCACGCTGCGCGGGCCCGCCGCTCCCGCGCGGGGAGACGCGCGCACCGTGGCGGACGGGGTGCTGGTGGGGGCCACCAACCCCAAGGGTGTGGTCTTCTTCGCGGCGGTGCTGCCGCAGTTCGTGGACCACTCGGCCGGGAACCTGCCCGTGCAGATGCTGCTGCTCGGCCTGGTGCCCATCGGTATCGGGCTGATCACCGACACGCTCTGGGGGCTCGGCGCGGCGGCGGCCCGAGGCTGGTTCGCCCGCTCGGACCGCAGGCTGTCGCTGGTGGGCGGGGCGGGCGGGTTCGCGATGATCGGGCTGGGTGTGACGGTGGCGGCGACGGGCCGTACGGACTGACCCGTACGGCTCCGGGTGCCGGACCGGGTCGCGGGCGTTCCGGCCCTGCCCGGCCGACGGGTCCGGAGGAGATCCAGCGGGGTCCGGAGGAGGTCCGGCGCGGAGTAACAGTGCGGGGTACGGCGCGGAGTAACAGTGTGGGGTACAGCGTGACGCCGGCCACTTCACGCCGTCAGATCCGCTAGGAGCGCGTCAAATACCGGCCCCGGACGATCAGCGGTGCGTCATGGAACCGCTGATCCGCCCCGGGCCGGGCATAGCTTCGGCAGGTGAGCAAGGGCGGCGCTCGACTCGCCCGGAGACATTCCCAGCGGCTCCCCAGCGGAGGACACCATGGACACCCTCACCCGTGCGGAAGCGGACACCGCCGACCCCGACGAACTCCGCCCGGCAGGGCCCCTGTTCGTGCCGGTTCGGCTCGGCTCTGCCGGAGGACATCATCTGCGCTTCATGCGCACACCACTCGGGGTGCGCACCGCCGTCGGATTCACCAGCAGAGAGCGGCTGATCGCCGTCCTCGGTGAGCGACAGCCGTGGATCAGACTTGCGGAACCCGCGCTGCGTACGCTCGCCGAACCGCTGGGAGTGACCACGGTGACGGTGAATCCGCAGCTCACGGCCCCCTCCCCGGTACCGGGGAAGCATCACACCCCCGCGGCGCCCTGTGCGCGCCGCCGGCACCCGGAGGCCCTGAGGGCGCTGCGGGTGACAGGCGCTGCCGCCGCTGTCTGGACGGCGGTCAGCGCCGTCCACGCCTTCCTCGACTGACGCGCGCCGCGCGCTCACCCGGAGCCCGTCGGTACGACTGACATCCCCTGGCACCCTCGGGCGCCCTCAGGCAACGAACGGGAAGAAACGAACGGAAGAGGTGTACGGATGACGGCTGTACCGGCGGCACCCGTGTCGATACCCGCGATACCGGCGATAGCCCCGCTACCCGCGGGCCCCGCGATTCCCGGGTTGGCGGTCCCCTCGGTGTGGCCCGCATCGGCCGTCCTGGCTCCGGGCGGGGACGTCGCGGTGGGTGGTGTGCCGCTCACCGAGATCGCCGAGCGGTACGGCACACCCGTCTACGTCCTCGACGAGGACGAGGTCCGTACCCGCGCCCGCGCCTGGCGGCGCGCGCTGCCCGACGCGGAGGTGGTGTACGCGGCCAAGGCGTTTCTGTCCCGGGCGGTGGTGGACTGGCTGGCGCAGGAGGGCCTCGGACTCGATGTGTGCTCGGCGGGTGAACTCGAACTCGCCGCCACCCGGGGCTTCCCCGCCGAGCGGATCGTGCTGCACGGCAACGCCAAGTCGCCGCACGATCTGCGGACCGCGCTGCGGTTCGGCGTCGGCCGGATCGTGATCGACTCGGCCTGCGAGATCGCCCGGCTCGCGTCCCAGGTGCCGGGTCCGGAGGCCCAGCAGGTGATGGTGCGGGTGCTGCCGGGCGTCGACGCGGGCGGCGAGCGGTCGATCCGTACGGGTGCGGGCTCGCCACGGTTCGGCCTCGCCATCGACGGTGGGGAAGCCGAGGAGGCGGTGGCCCGCATCCTCGGCCAGCCGCAGCTGGAACTGATCGGGCCGCACTGCCACCTCGGCACCCAGATCGCCTCCCCGGAGCCGTACGCGCGCTGTGTCCGGCGGATGATCGCGTTCATGGCGGGCATCCGCGACCGCTATGGGATCACCCTGCCCGAACTCGATCTGGGCGGCGGCTTCGCCGTGGCGTATCTGCCCGGGGACCCGGCGCCGTCACCGGCCGCGTACGGCCGCCGTATCCACGACGAACTGGTGCGCCGCTGCGCGGAGTTCGACTTCCCGCAGCCCCGGCTGACCGTCGAGCCCGGCCGTTCGATCATGGCCCCGGCGGGGATCGCGCTCTACCGGGTGCTGGCCGTGAAGCGTTCGGGCGGCCGGTTCTTCGCGGCCGTCGACGGCGGGATGAGCGACAATCCGCGGCCCGCGCTCTATGGAGCGCGGTACACCGTCCGGATGGTGGGCCGCTCATCGGCCGCGCCGATGCGGGCGACGACGGTGGTCGGCCGGCACTGCGAGGCGGGCGATGTGCTCGCCGAGTCGGTGGAGCTGCCCGAGGATCTGCGGCCAGGCGATGTGCTGGCGGTGCCCGCGTCGGGGGCGTACCACGTATCGATGGCCTCGGGCTACGACCTGACGGGCCGGCCGCCGGTGGTGGCGGTGTCCCGGGAGCGGTCGCGGCTGCTGATGCGCCGGGAGACGTTCGACGACCACCGCTCCCGGGACGTCGGTCTCTGACCGGCTCCCGGGACGTCGGTCTCTGACCGCTACACAGGACCAGCACAGCGACCGGCTCCGTGCGAGCCGATCAGTTGACGATCTGTGTCGTTGACGATCTGTGTCAGTGCGGTTCGCGTCGATGACCGCGACGGGGATGGCGGGCGGCTTCGCGCCGGGTGGGCGTCATGACTCCGCGCGGCCGGCCGCTTCCGCGGCGTCCGCCTCGATGGCGAGGTACCAGCCCCAGGCGTCGTGGTGGTCGATGGTGTTCTGCCGGAAGCCCTCGACGGTGTCGCTCCGGTTCCAGTCCCGCTGGAGTTCACAGGCCACGGAGTTCCAGCTCGTGGGCCGGGCCCCCGCCTGCTGGATCCGTGCCATCGCGGCGTCGTGCGCCTCGCGGGTGGTGCCGCCGAGCGCGTCGACGACGGGGTAGACCTCGTAGCCATCGGCCAGCGCGTCCAGGGTCGGGAACAGCAGACACGCCTCTGTCCACAGCGCCCCGATGATCAGTTTTCGGCGGCCGGTGGCGTGCACCGCCGCCACGAAGTCCTCGTCCTCCCAGGAGTTGATGGAGGTGCGGTCGATGGAGGGGACACCCGGCAGGACCGCCCGCAGCTCCGGGATGGTGTCGGGGTTGATGCCGGTGGAGACATTGACCGTGGACAGCACGATCGGCAGCCCGAAGGTCCGGGCCGTCCGAGCGAGTGCGACCACGTTGTTGATCAGATCGCCCGTATAGATCGAGCGGACCGTGGAGATCTGTGGCCGCTGGTAGTCGATGAGGATCAGGGCGGAGTTTCCCGGGGCCAGCAACTGGTCGGACGCGGCCTCGCGGGGAGGGGTGCTGCGCATGGGCGACCTCCAGAAAGAGTCTGGACGTACCTTCATCATGGCCCCCGGCCCGCGACCGCGAAAGCCGGGGCCGCGCCGCCGCTGATCATGGGCGGCGCGGCGGCCCGGGTGCGCACCCTCGCGGCGGTGGTCAGTTACTCAGGGCCCTGACCAGGGCCGATACACGTGCTGTGGCCTCCGCCGGGGTGCCGGCCGTCAGCGCGGCACCCATGCCGACGGCGACCGCGCCGGAGGAGATCCACTCGGGGGCCGTATCGGGCGTGATCCCGCCGGTCGGGACGAAGGGGATCTGCGGGAGGGCGGCGCGCATATCGCGGAAGGTCTTGGGGGTCCAGCGGCCGGCGGGGAAGAGCTTGACGGCGTCCGCCCCGGCCGCGAGTGCCTCGATCGCCTCGGTCGGGCTGTCGACGCCCGGGATGACGGTCGCGCCGTAGCGATGACCGCAGACGATCACCTCGGGGTGCAGGGA
>NZ_JBSGUP010000499.1:0-1553 GCF_053607985.1 Streptomyces sp. NPDC055078 | reverse complement strand
GAGGGCGAGATCAGGAGGCGGGCACCGGCCAGGGTCGCGGCCCGGGCGGACTCGGCGTCCAGGACCGTGCCCGCGCCGATGAGCGCGTCCCGGTGCTCGGCGGCGATGACGCGGATGGCGTCGAGCGCGCCCGGTGTGGTCAGGGAGATCTCCACGACGCGCAGTCCGGCGCGCAGACAGCCCCTGGCCCGTTCGACGGCGTCGTCGGCCGACTCGGCGCGGACGATGCCGATCACTTTCTGGCGAGTGATCAGTTCGAGGTGTTCCCAGCGGTACATGGTGTGTCTCCGGTTCTGGATCCGTTCAGGATCCGGGTTCTGGATCCGGTTCTGGATCCGGTTCTGGATCAGCGAAGGACGGTTTCGGGTCCGTCCCCGAGGGCGGTGTCGCGCTGCCGGGCGGTGGGCAGACCGTCGAGGTCGCCGGGGACCTGGACGGCGTACGCACCGACGACGGCGGCCTCGGCGAGGGCGTCCGGTACGGGGAGCCCGCGCAGCCGGGCGGAGAGGAAGCCCGCGTTGAAGGCGTCGCCCGCGCCCACCGGGTCATGGGCGGTGACCGGGCGGGCGGGGACCTCCCAGCGGTCGGTGCCGTCGGTGGCGCGGGCCCCTCGGGCGCCGTCCTTGACGACGACGAGCGCGGGGCCGCGCGCGAGGAGTTGTTCCGCCGCGCTGTCCTGGTCACGGGCGCCGGTGAGCAGCCGGGCCTCGTCGGCACCGGTGAGCAGGAGGTCGGCCCGCTCGATCAGCGGGGCGAGCAGGTGGGGCCAGGACTCGGCGGGGAGCAGCCGCCGTCTGATGTTCGGGTCGAAGGAGACCGTGACCCCGGCGGCCCGTGCCGCGTCGGCGGCGGCGACACAGGCGTCGAGCGCGGAGCCGGACAGGGCCGCGGTGATCCCCGTGAGGTGCAGGATCCGGCAGGAGGCGACATAGGCGGAATCGATGTCGTCGGGGTGCAGCCGACTGCCCGCCGACCCGGCGCGGTGGTACAGGACCTCGATCGGGCGCTCGCCGTGGCAGTCGCGCACGATGGTCCCGGTGGGGGCGGTGGCGTCCGTGACGGCGCGGGAGATGTCGATGTCCTCGCCCCGCAGTGTGCGCAGCACGGCGCGGCCGAACGCGTCGTCGCCGACCCGGCCGAACCAGCCGGCGCGGTGGCCGAGCCGGGCGAGTCCGACGGCGGTGTTGGACTCGGCACCGGCCACGGATCTGCGGAAGGACTCGGCGTGCTCCAGGGGCCTGCCCGGCTCGGCCAGCAGCAGTGCCATGGCCTCGCCGAAGGTGATGATGTCGGGCGGGTTCACGCGGCGGCCTCCGGCAGCAGATCGGCGAAGTCGTCGAGAAAGCGGTCGACGAGCGCGCGCTCGGCCCGGTCCAGGGTCCAGCCGGGCGCGCGGCAGTGGTCAGAAGCCTGCCAGCCCCGGCGTACGGAGATCAGTTTCTCCGCCGCGACGATCAGTTCGACATGCTGCATCCAGGTGGAGATGTACGGCAGCAGCCTGGTGTGCAGGGCGCGGGCCGCGTCGGGGCTGCCGGTGTGGTGCAGGTCCCAGA
>NZ_JBSGUP010000498.1:0-6149 GCF_053607985.1 Streptomyces sp. NPDC055078 | reverse complement strand
CCTTGAGGTCCAGCGGCTCGCGCCGACTCGGGCCTGCCCGGGACGGGCCTCAGGTCCAGACCGTCGCGATGAAGATGTTCACCACCGTCAGAGCACCGACCGCGCCGAACGCCGCCTTCTCCACCCGCTCCTCGTCCCGCTTGACATACACCAGCCCCAGGATCACCACCAGCACCGCCAGCTTGATACCGATCTTCAGGTTGTTCACCGGCTCGTCGTCCGCCTGGTTCAGGCCGACCAGCGCCACCCCGGTGATCAGCATCGTCAGCGCGCCGTGCAGCATCGCCGGGCTGAAACGGGCCGTGCCCGCGCTCATCGCCTTCATCTGAGTGAGAAAACCGCCCAGCAGGGACGCGATACCGATGATGTGCAGGGCCAGGAACACATTGATGAGTACGTCCATGCGGCGGAGCCTAGCCCTCCCCATATCACCCCACTCAGGGCAGGTAAGCCTGATTCGCCGCATCGATCGCGGTGGTACGGAGTAGGGGCCGCACACCGCCCGCTCCGTCCAGCGAGATGTCCAGTTTCAGGAAGATTCGGACAGATTCAGACAGGTTCGGGCTCTTCCTCTCCCCACCGTGACCTCCGGTTTAGCGTCCTGCGCAGGTGGCCCCGGCCGCCAGGTGGCCGCCCCCCGTTGGCCCCCGCGACACGGAAGGACGTGGACGCCCTCGTGGCCGCTCACCGCAAGCGCCGGAAGTTCCGGCCGTACCCCTTCACCGGGACCGGAACCGCCGCACGGACCGCCACCACCCTGGCGCTGGCGGGGGCGGCGACCGCCACCGCGTTCCACGGCACCGGGCACGCCGAGCCCGCGCTGACGCCCGCGCAGCTGAAGGCCAAGGTCGACAAGCTGTACCAGGAGGCCGAGGCCGCCACCGAGCGGTACAACGGGGCCAGGGAACGCACCGCCGCGGCCCGCGATTCCGTGGCACGGCTGCGCGACGAGGCCGCCCGCCGGACGGAGCGGCTCAACGCCACCCGTAACGCGCTCGGTTCCATCGCCACCGCCCAGTACCGCGCCGGAGGCATCGACCCCGGGCTGCGGCTCGCCCTCACCTCCGACCCCGACGCGTATCTGGAGCAGGCGGCGCTCGCCGAACGCGTCGGCGAGCGGCAGGCCACGGCGGTCGCCTCGGTACGCGGGGAACTGGCCGAGATCGACCGGGTCAGGACACTGGCCGCGCGCCGGACGGCCGACCTCAAGGCTCACCAGACCGAGCTGGTCCGCCACCGGACCACCGTCCGGCAGAAGCTGACCGCCGCCGAACGGCTGCTCGCCGAGCTGACCGCCGGGCAGCGCTCCTCGTACAACGCCGGTGAGGGCGGCCAAACCCCTCCCGGGCGGGTCCGGGCCCCCAGCGCCCGCGCCGCTCAGGCCGTCGCGCACGCCTACGGGGCGCTCGGCAAGCCGTACGTCTGGGGGGCGACCGGCCCCGGCGCATACGACTGCTCCGGGCTGACCCAGGCCGCTTGGCGGGCGGCGGGGGTCTCGCTGCCCCGGACGACGTACCGGCAGATCGACGCCGGGCGGAGCGTCCCCCGGTCCGAACTCGCACCGGGTGATCTGGTGTTCTTCTACTCCGGTGTCAGCCATGTCGGGCTCTACATCGGGGGCGGGAAGATGATCCACGCGCCCCGTCCGGGTGCGGCCGTCCGGATCGCGCCCATCGACGAGATGCCCTACGCGGGCGCCACCCGCCCGACCTGACCTCCGCCCCGGCCCTCAGGGCTGCCTTGCGCGCCCCCGCGCCCCCGCGCCCGGCCTTGCGCGCCCCTGCGCGCCCCTGCGCCGCCTGGCAAGAAGTCGGCCGGGCCCGTCTTGCCGGGAACCCTTGCCGCCTTACGGAACCCGGCCCGTCTCCCCCGTCAGCCGCCCCGCATCCCGCGCATCTCCCGGGTCAGCCAGGCGAAGGCGTACGGCAGCTCCCGCTCCCACACCCGGGTGAGATGTCCGCCGGTCGTCCGGCGCACTTCGACCACCGTCGGGGGTTCGGCTTCCCGCAGCAGGGCGAGGCCGGGCAGATAACCGTCCTGGCCCTCGCCCGTCGCGAGCAGTGAGACCCGTGGCGGGCTCTTCGCGGACCGCAGGATGTGGAGTACGTCGTTCTCCCGGCGCAGGGCGGGGTCCGCGCCGGTGAGCGAGTCGTTCTCGGCGGCCGGGTCGTTGTAGCCGGACAGGCTGACGGCGGCGGAGAAGCGGTCGGGGTGGGCGAGAGCGAGTTTGGCGGCGCCGTGCCCGCCCGCCGAGTAGCCCGCGACGGCCCAGCCGGCGGGATCGAGGGAGGCCCGGAAGTTGTCGGCGACCATCTTGCGGACATCGACGGTCAGCCAGCTGTCCGCGTTGACCGTGCCGGGGATGTTGGCGTATCCGGCGTCCTTCGCGCCGAGCAGCATCGTGCGAGGGGCGACCAGGATGTACGGGGCGACCTCGCCGGACTCGATCAGCGGCCGGATCCGGGAGTGGACCTTAAGGGTGCGGAACCAGTTCCTGGCGGAGCCGGGGAAGCCGGGGAGCAGTTCCACGACGGGGAACGTCCTGTTCCGGTGCGCGGGGTCGTCGTACTGGGGCGGCAGCCACACATAGACCTCCCCTTCCACACCCGAGATCCCGCCCCGGAGATGGGTGCGCAGCACACCGTCGCCCATGTCCTGCCCCTGGACCGGATGGAAGGTCCGGCGCACCGCCGGCAGCGAAGCGATCTCCCGGCCGCCCGTACCGTCGGGCCCGAGGTCGGGGGCGTCGCCCGCGTGGTTCGACGTGCCGAGCAGGTCGTCCCAGCTGTCGTACAGCCCGTTGGCGTCATTGACCGCGACGAACACCACGGCGATGGCTGTGACCTGGGCGAACAGCACCATGCCGAGCCGGTACGCGCTCTGGAGGAGGGCCGGCCCGCGCAGCCGGGTCCACAGCGTCAGGGGCAGCAGGACGGCGACCACGACCAGCACGATCGTGATCGCGAAGAAGGTGTTCCCCGTCAGATTCATCGACGGAGACTAATCCAGGGGTGGCCGGATGGCGTGATTCACACTCCGGAAACGGCTGAGACCGAATGAGACGGCCAAAGGGGCCCTGGGGACCGGGAGCCCGAAGGGGCGAGCCATGGACAGAAGGAATGGGCGGGCCGGGAAACGACCCACCCATTCCCTGATCATCTGTGAACAACGGTGCGCAAGGCACCCGGATCAATCAGCCAGTACCCGGGGCTGTGCGCGATGAGCCGCGAACGTCAGGTCCGCGCATCCGGATCCGCCGCGGAAACGCGGAAACAGCGAAACCGGAGAAAGGGGGAATCCCGGACTCGGTGCGCCATTGCACTTCGAGCCCTTGCGCTTCGAGCCATTGCGCTTCGAGCCATTGCGCTTTGTTTGAGCCATGAATCTTTGAAAGGTGGATCCTTGAAAGATCGATCTTCGAGCGGTCACGCGAGGGCTTGCTCTGCCGCGTACGCGACGAACGCGCTCCAGGCGCGGGGGGCGAGCCCCAGCTCCGGACCGTGGATATCCTTGGAGTCGCGCACATGGACCGTACGGGGGTGGGCGGCGACTTCGACGCACTGCCCGGCGCCGCTGTTGCTGTAGCTGGACTTGCACCAGGCGTATGCGACATCGACGCACGCGCCACCCTTGGAGTTGCTGTAGCTGGACTTGAACCACACCAGCTTGCCGCTCATGACTCCTCCGCCAACCTTGGTGAAATAGGGGCCGACTGTTCAGGCGTGAATGCCCGCGTCGATCCTTTCATGGCGGCGGAACGGAACACTCACCCGGTCCTGATCCCTCTTGAATAACCCTGTGGCCTGCCCTTTTTCAGAACGCGCCAAATTCTGGCAATTTTTCGGCCGCGCAATCCAAAAGTCGATGTCACCCCGGGCAGGGTCCCGTCATCGCACCCGGGCACGGGCCCGCCACCACACTGGGCACGGGTCCGCCATCACACCAGCCGCCGGGCGGTCGCCCACCTCGTCAGCTCATGGCGGTTGGAGAGCTGGAGCTTGCGCAGCACCGCCGAGACATGCGACTCGACGGTCTTCACCGAGATGAACAGCTGCTTCGCGATCTCCTTGTACGCATACCCCCGCGCGATCAGCCGCAGCACCTCGCGCTCGCGCTGGGTGAGCCGGTCGAGATCCTCGTCCACCGGAGGGGCGTCCGTCGAGGCGAACGCGTCCAGCACAAAACCGGCCAGGCGCGGCGAGAAGACCGCGTCACCGTCCTGGACCCGGAAGATCGAGTCCACCAGATCGGTCCCGGTGATCGTCTTGGTGACATAGCCGCGCGCACCACCGCGGATCACCCCGATCACGTCCTCCGCGGCATCCGAGACGGACAGCGCCAGGAACCGGACGGGGTCCTCCGGCGCGGCCGACAGGGAGGCGCAGCGCCGCAGCACCTCGACCCCGCCGCCGCCCGGCAGATGGACATCCAGCAGCACGACCTCGGGGCGGGTGGCCGTGATGACGGTGACGGCCTGGTCGACATCGGCCGCCTCACCGACCACCTCCACGCCCGTACGCTCGGTCTGGCCGATCTCCGCCTGTACGCCGGTACGGAACATCCGGTGGTCGTCGACGAGCACGACCCGCACCCGCCGCTCGGCACCGCTCTCTGACTCGGTCGTCATTCGTCCGCCGCCCTCTCCATCTCCAGCTCCACTTCCGTGCCCCCGCCCGGTGCCGGGCGGAGCCGGGCCGACCCGCCGTTGCGCTGCATCCGGCCGATGATCGATTCTCTGACGCCCATTCTGTCGGCGGGCACGGCGTCCGGGTCGAATCCCGGCCCCCGGTCCCGCACCGACACATAGACGCTGCGCCCGTCGACCTCGGCGAAGACCTGGACCGCACCGCCCTGGCCACCGTACTTGGCCGCGTTCACCATGGCTTCCCTCGCGGCCTGCATCTGTGCGGTCAGCCGGTCGTCGAGCGGGCAGTCCCCGACCACCACGACCTCCAGCGGGACCCCGTGCTTGTCCTCGACCTCGGCGGCCGCCTTCTTCACCGCCTCCGCGAGCGTGTCGGGCTCGTCGTCCTCCTCCTTGCCGGTGCCTTCCGGTTTGTACAGCCAATTCCGCAGCTCACGCTCCTGGGCGCGGGCGAGACGGCGAACCTCGCCGCCGTCGTCGGCGTTCCGCTGTATCAGGGTGAGGGTGTGCAGGACGGAGTCATGGACATGGGCGGCGACCTCGGCGCGCTCCTGGGCACGAATACGCATCGTGCGCTCCTCGGAGAGGTCCTGCGTCATCCGCACCAGCCAGGGGCCCGCGAGCAGACCGACACCGGCGATGACGGCCAGGGCGGCGGTCAGCACATTGCCGAGCTGGGCGGCCGAGCCGCGCACCACCATGAACACGGTCAGGCCCATACCGACCAGGGCGACCCCGGCGAGCGCCCGGCCGAGCTGGAAGAGCCTGCGGCGGCGGCCGACCTCGGTCCAGCGGGCCCGGCGGGCATTGTCCACCTGCCGCCACACCAGCACCACACCCGCGCCGATCAGCAGCGTCGGCCAGATATAGCGATTGGCCCTGCTCCCGGTGTCGATACTGCTGATGAAGATCGCTATGCCGATGAGGAGCGCGACCATCGCGAACAGCTGGCCCTTGTCCGGCTTGCGCAGCTTGCGTCTGCCGTCGTCCATGACCTCGAAGACCGAGCGGGGCTCGGCCGTCCGGCCGCCGACGCCGAGCGGGACGACGACCCAGAAGACCGCGTAGAGCAGGACGCCGAGGCCGTCGGCGAGGAAGAGACCGAAGAAGATCAGCCGGACCCAGACGACCGGCAGTCCGAGATGGCCCGCGAGGCCGCGGGCCACACCACCGAGGAGACGGCCGTCCGCGCTGCGGTAGAGCTTGCGCAGCGGGACGTCCTCGGGCGCTGGAGCGCGCGAGGGGGTCGCGGGTCGGGGCGTGGCGACGGGCATGACTCGATCGTCACACGGGAGTGCGGACGGCGGTATCAGGGTCGACCCGGAAACCGACCCCTATCCCCGACCCTGGGACCGCCCCCTATGCCCGGCCCCGGTGGACCGGCCGGGGATCAGGGGTGGATATCAGGGACGGGCCAGGGTCGGCTCGGATGTCATCCGGGCCGGGAGACCGTCACCATGGAGACATGACTCAGCCGACCACTCCGCGCCAGGCGGGACCGGGC
>NZ_JBSGUP010000497.1:0-6161 GCF_053607985.1 Streptomyces sp. NPDC055078 | reverse complement strand
GTCTTGGGGTCGGCGGTGAACCGGAGAACTCAAGCCGGCGGGGCAGCGCGTTCGGACGGATTCAGTGCTCGGCCGCTACGGGTGCCGCTCAGGTGGTGGTATCGCTGCCGGGCACCCGGGCGGGGCGGTCCGCCCCCTCGGGCCGCGGTGGCGTCCGTCCGGGGGCGGTGGTCCGGGCCGGAGATCCGGTGGACGTCCCGCCCGCTTCCGTCGCCGATTCCGCCCCCGCTCCGGCCGGCTCCGTCTCCGCCCTCGCGTCCGCCGACTCCGTGGGCAGCGCTCCGGGCCGGCGCCACAGCAGATAGAGCACCCCTGTCGCGGCGAGGAAGACGCCGATCAGCGGCACGGCCCAGTCCAGGTACCAGGGGGCGCCCGGGGCCAGCAACTGGGGCCGGGGCCAGGCGATGTTGATCACCTCGAACAGCACCCAGGCCGCCGCGGCGATATTGATGGGCAGCCCCCACCGGCCGAGGCGGAAGGCGCCGTGGCCGGGGTCCCACCGGCCCCGCAGTCGTGCGTACAGGGCTGCGGCGATGACGAGACAGAAGGACGCGTAGAAGCCGCCGGAGGTGAAGGCGATCAGGGTGCTGACCGCGGAGCCGTTCAGCCCGACGCACAGGATGCCGGTGCCGAGCAGCGCGGTGGCGAGGACGGCGGCGGCGGGTACCTGGTTCGGCGCCACCTTCCGCAGCCGCCGGGACAGGGGCAGCGTACGGTCGCGGCTGAGCGAGAAGATGATCCGCGTCGCGGTGGTCTGGATGGCGATGGCGCAGGCCAGGAAGGAGGCCAGCACCACGGCCTGGAAGGGCTTGCTGACCCAGGAGCCGAAGGAGTCCGTCACCAGTGGGGTCAGCGGATCGACGGTGAGCACATCGACGAGCCCCGCGGCGTTCCGTTCGGAGCGGACGATGGCGGCGGCGTTGATGACGACGACCAGTCCGACCACGATGATGGCCATGATGAGGGCGCGCGGGACGTGCCGTTTGGGGTCGCGTACCTCCTCCGACACGGCGGAGCAGGCGTCGAAGCCGACGAAGGCCCATCCGGCGACGGCGACCGCGGCGAGGAAGCCCGTACCGGCCGATCCGCCCCAGTTGTCCTCGGCGCCCAGGTTCTGGAAGAAGACGGACCAGTCGTTCTCGGCGAAGAACAGGAGCAGCAGCAGCCCGATGGCCACGCTGGCGATCAGTTCGGCGGCGATGCCGACGTGGACCGAGTACTTGAGGGGGTTCTGGCCCAGCAGGTTGATGGTGGTGACCAGGGCGAGGACCCCGAATCCCCACAGGAGCTGTTCGGTGGGCCCGGGGTGGCGGCCGAAGAGTTCGGCCATCCAGAAGCCCCCGAGATAGCTCACCGAGGTGAAGGCGATGATCTGCGTCCAGATATGGATCCAGCCGGCGAACCAGCCGTAGCGGGGGCCGATCAGGCGCCTGCTCCACTGGTAGATGCCGCCGCTGATCGGGTACTGGGAGGCCAGTTCGGCGAACACCAGGGCCACCAGGATCTGGCCCCCGAGGGCGATCAGCAGCGCCCACACCCAGGCGGGGCCGCTGGCGAACATGCCGGACCCGGCGATCGCGTAGAGGCCCACCACGGGGGAGACGAAGGCGAATCCGAACGCGAAGTTGGTCCAGAAGCCCAACTCCCGCTTCAGTTCCTGCTGGTAACCCAGCGTGGCCAGCTCCCGCTCGTCCGCGGAGGGCTCTGGTCTTGCCTGGGGTGGTTGAGATGATATGCGGCTCATGGGCTTGCTTCCCTCTCGCGGCGGTCAGCGGGTGGCTGTCCGCGGAGCCTTGCCGTACAGGTCTTTCACCCGCAGCCGGTGGTCCAGCGCCGGTGCGCGGGAGGCGTACAGGTCGTCGCCGTTCAGGAACAGCACAGGAAACACGGCCGGTTCGGCTTCCGGATGCCCGCGCACCACCGCGTCGAGCCGTGGCGGGTCCGAGCCGAGCCGTGCCGGGTTCGCGTCGAGTCGTGCCGGGGCCGAGTCGAGCCGTGGCGGGGCCGAGTCGAGCCGTGCCGGGTTCGAGCCCGGATCCGCGGGCCGGGGTGTGCGCCGGGCCGGTGACCCACGCGACCCCCGCCGCGCGTCCGGCGCCTGCATTACGACAGCCCCAGCGCGTATCCGGCGTCCGACAGACGCCGCACGCCGTCGCTCTGCACGTGGTAGTTGTCCTCGATCTTGAGGAGTACGAACTGGTCGCCCACCTGGACGCCGGTCTCCGGCTCCAGGGCGATGACGCTGTTCTCCCGCAGCACGAAGTCCCGGTCGACGCGGTTCGTGCGGTAGATCGTGGGCAGCTCGCACGCGCGCAGCCCCACCCCGTGCCCCATGGCGTACGGCGTGCGGGGCAGGCCCTCGCTCGCCAGATAGGCGTTGACGGCGGCGTCGATCTCGGAAGCGCGGACGCCCGGCTTGGCCTTCTCCTCACCGATGTGATGGGCCGTGATCAGCTTGCGGTACGCCTCGGCCACCGCGCGGGGCGGTTCGCCGACGAATCCGGTCCGGGCGACGTCCGAGGCGTAGCCCCCTCGGCCGTACACACCGATGTCGAAGAAGAAGGTGTCGCCCTCGCGCAGGGTGGTGCCCTGCCCGAACCAGGTCCCACTGCCCCGGCGGTGGTTGCACAGCGAGTGGGAGAGGTACTCCGCGCCATCGGACTGGGCCGAACTCATGGCCGCGGCCAGCACGTCGAAGTCGACCACGCCGGCGCCCGCCCGCGCGAACGCGGCCTCCGCCGCGCGAGCGTTCACCTTGCTCGCGGCGTCGAGGAGGGTGATCTCGTCCGGTGTCTTCTCGATCCGCAGTTCGTAGAGCCGGGTTCCCACCGGAGTGAAGTCCGTTTCGGGCATCGCGGCCCGCAGCCGGTCCAGCACCTCCGGGTTGACCAGCTCGAACCCCACCTTGCGGGCACCGGTGAGCGCCTGGCGCATCTGCTGGGTCCAGATGTCGGGGTGTGTCACGGCCGGGGCCCAGGAGGGGGCGGGGTGCACGGCGCGGATCCAGGGCAGCTCGGCTTCGGGCTGTTTGATGTCCTCGTCGACCCAGGGCACGAAGAGTTCCACCTCGCCCTCCGCGTCGACGACGGCCGCGAACCAGTCGTAGCCCTCCGAGATGACCAGCGAGCGGAAGTCGGATGCGTAGCGAATATGGTCGAACCCGGTCAGAATGAGATGAGAAAGTCCGTTCTCGCGCATGAAAGCGGTCAGACGTCCCCGCCGGTCGGACCGCAGTCCGTCGATATCGATGGTGGGCCATGCGTACATATCAGCCTCCTCAGGAAGCGCGCAGAAGCGCTTCTGCCGCGTGGTGGTGTCAGTTTTGGTGAAGCGCTTCTGCGTGTCAAGGGAAGTGTCAGGACGGGCCTACCGGGGGCCCTGAGTGGGAAACCGTCCGGCACGTCCGCCAAGCAGCGCCGGGGACCGCGGCCGGCCGGGCTACTGCCGGCAGACCAGGAGTGTCGGCCGAGCGGATCGGCTCCGGGGAGCGCGGGCAGTGGCTCAGCTCCCGGATCGACACCCGAAACCCCGGGCACGGCACGCATGCGGGGGGTCCGTACCGTCCGAGGTGATCACCCACGGTATCCGCGGACTCCTGGACCGGCTCGACCGCGGAGGCAACCGGGACAGACCGCGGTGGAACGCCCTGCGGGCACTCCATCGCGCGGCGGAGGACCAACTCTCCCATCTGCGTGGCCATCTGCCCGGGGACCCCACCAGCCCACTGGGCACCTACGACGATCCCGAGCCTGCCGCGACACGGGATCAGGGCCCACCAGCGAGATTCCACCGCCATGCCTGGGTCTTGGCGCGCGCGGCAAAGGCGGTTCCGGCGGAGTAGCCGGGCGTCCACCGCGCAGTCGCCGGCGGAGAAGATCAGCGACACCATGGTGCCGCGTGTGGCGCGCTCTCGTCAGCGGCGTTGAACTGGCTTGATTCTGTGCGGCATAGAACGCCCAGCGGCCAGCGCCCGGCTGTCAGCGGCCAGCGCCCAGCTGTCGGCGGCCAGCCGACAAGGCCGAAGGAAGGCTCCTTGCGGTCTGACGCGACGGGCGACCGGTCGAAGTGCTCGGCGCGCGGAGAGCGAGATCCTCCAACCCCTCACCCAGCGAGTCCCTTTCACGGAAAGCGGAATGTGTGCCAGAACCTATTTCTCGTGAACATTCCCGAGCCCGTCGGCCTCCGGTCGCTGCGGCCTCGATCCCCCGGCGTGCCGGGCGAAGCTGTGGCGGAAAGTGAGAAAAGCCACACCCCGACATGGTCCCCCACGTCCGCTAAAGTCGAGTTAGACCCGCCCTGAACTGGGGTTTTGTGTCGCCCACAGAGATGTGATCGCCGCGGGTCGAGCTTTACGGGAGGTTCGCATGACCGATCTGGCATTTCGCTCCGCAGGCCAGCTTGCTGCCGCCGTCGCGGCAAAGGAGGTATCGAGTGTCGAATTGCTCGACCACTACCTCGCCCGGGTGGAGCAACTCGATCCGAAGGTGAACGCCATTGTCGCCCGGGACGAGGAGGGTGCGAGGGCCGCAGCGCTGGAGGCCGACCGCACGGTCTCGCGCGGCGAACCGCTCGGCCGCCTGCACGGCGTCCCTGTGACGATCAAGGACAGTCTCGAAGTTGCGGGCATGCGGACCACCGGGGGTTCGGCTCGCTGGGGGGAGCATGTCTCCACGAGCGACGCCGAGTCGGTCGCGCGCCTCAGGAACGAGGGAGCGATCGTGTTCGGCAAGTCCAACATGCCGCCGGACGCCCGGGACTGGCAGACCTACAACGAGGTCTACGGGACCACGAACAATCCGTGGGACCCGACCCGCGGACCTGGCGGTTCGTCCGGCGGGTCCGCCGCGGCGCTCGCCGCTGGGCTGACCGGCCTGGAACTCGGCGGCGACTCGGCGGGCTCGATTCGGGTGCCTGCCCACTTCTGCGGCGTGTACGGGCTGCGCACGTCGTTCGGGATCGTGCCGAGGTACGGGAGCGTCTCGGGACATGCTCCTGGGACGCTGGCGGATTTCGATATGGCGGTGCTCGGCCCGCTCGGCAGGCACGCCGACGACCTCGATCTGGGTCTCGACATCCTCGCAGGAGCGGACCACGACCGCGCCCCGGCTTGGCGGCTGGAGCTGCCCGCCGCCAGGGCGACCACTCTGCGGGGCTTTCGGGTCGCGGCATGGCTCGAAGACCCGTTCTGTCCCGTCGACAGCGAGCTGGCCGCGATCATGCAGGCGACGCTGGAAGCGGTACGCGCCGAGGGCGCCGTCGTGGTCGAGGGCAAGGGACCGGTCGGGCTCGAAGAAACGATGGCCCTCTATGAGCCGCTGCTGATGGCGCAGAGCGGGCTGGTCGAGTCGGACGAGTCGTATGCCGGGCTGGTGGAATTCGCCGCCGCTGAAGGGACCGAGGGCGGGTTCGCGTCGGACCTGACGGTCAGCTTCCGTGAGTGGCACGCGCTCGACGAACGCCGGCAGCACTCCCGGCGCCGCTGGTCCGAGTTCTTCCGCGACGTCGATGTGCTCCTCTGCCCGGTGACCCCCACGGCCGCCTTCCCCCACGACCAGCAGCCCGATCCCACCTGGTCGGTCCGGACACTGCAGGTCGACGGCGCCGACCGGCCGTATCGCGACATGCTCACCTGGATGGCGCCGTCGGCGGTCAACCATCTGCCCGCGGCGGTGGCACCTGTCGGGACGACCCGGGACGGGCTTCCGGTCGGTATCCAGGTGATCGCGCCCTATCTGCACGACCGCACCGCCGTCCAGTTCGTGCGGTGCCTTGCCGAGGTGATCGGCGGATTCCGCCGCCCGCCGGGCTTCTGAGCGCCGCCAACGGGCTTCGCGGGCCCGCGGCGTAGCGGCGGCGAACTGGACACCGTGTTCTCGTCGTACGCGGAACGCTTCCCGGTCCGCCCGCTCCGCTTGGTCCGCCCGGTCCGGCCGGTCCGGCCCGGCCTGTGCCTGCGGGCAGGCGCAGGCCGCAGCGACGTACTCCTCGGTGCGCGTCTTGTCCAGGCCCAGGCCGCTGAGGACGCCCTCGCCGTTCTCCAGCTCCAGCAGGGCCAGCAGGATGTGCTCGGTGCCGATGTAGTTGTGGCCGAGGCGCAGGGCCTCGCGGAAGGTGAGTTCCAGGGCCTTCTTGGCGGCCGAGCCGTACGGGACCAGCTCGGG
>NZ_JBSGUP010000496.1:4287-6167 GCF_053607985.1 Streptomyces sp. NPDC055078 | reverse complement strand
CCACCACACCGCGGCGGAGTCGCACCGCGGCGGCGGCTCGGCTGAGCGGGGGGCTCGGGCCAAGCGGCGGCGCGGCCGAGCGGGGGCTGTCAGGCGGCCGGCCGGGGAGCGCCGACCCGGTCGCGGAAGGCGGGCCGGGGACCGGGATACCGGGTGAAGACCTCCCGGCTGGCCTCGTCCATCGGCCACGGCCGTCCGGTGTCGCATGCCACCAGGACCGCGCTGGACTCGGCGACGACCGCCGGAGCGTCATGGCCGTCCTCGTGGATCGCGGCGGCCAGCGCCAGGCTGCTGCGTCCCAGTTCGGGTATCCACATCCGCACCTGGAGGGAGCGGACGGGGTGCCAGACCTCGCGCCGGTACTCCACGAGGTGCTGGCCGATGACCATCCGGGCACGGCCGCCGAGCACCTCCAGAATGCCGCCCTGGTGCCGTTTCTCCCCCGGCAGGTCGGCCCCGAAGAGCAGGCTGCGCGCCTCGTCCAGCAGCCGCAGGTAGGCGACGTTGTTCACATGGCCGCTCGGCCCGAGGTCGGAGACCCGGACATCGAGATCGACGACGAGTTCAGACATGAGCATCTCTCCGGGAACTGTCTCCGGCAGGGGCCGGGACCTGGTCGTGCGGGCGGGGGGCACACCCCGCGGATGGCCGTCCGGACTCCGTACGGAACGCGTCCTGGCCGGTCAGCAGCCTACCGGCGGCCAATCCGGAGAAAGGGGGGCCCGGGAGTCTCACAAGCCCATGTCCTTGGCGATGATGCTCTTCATGACCTCGCTGGTGCCTCCGTAGATGCGGGACACCCGGGTGTCGGCGTAGAGGCGGGCAATGGGGTATTCGGTCATATAGCCGTAGCCGCCGTGCAGCTGGAGACACTTGTCGATGACCCTGCCGGCGGCCTCGGTGCAGAAGAGTTTGATCCGCGCGGCGTCCGCCGCCGTCAGCTCGCGGGCGTCCTCCAGCTCCATGCCCCGGTCGGCCATGGCCTGAGCGGCGGCGACCTCGGTCTCGCACTCGGCGAGCACGAACTTGGTGTTCTGGAAGGCGGCCACCGGCCTGCCGAAGACGGTGCGGTCCTTGACGTACCGCGCGGCGAACCGGATCGCCGCCGCGCCCGAGGCGACGGCGTTGACCGCGATGGAGAGCCGCTCGCGCGGCAGATTCCGGCCCAGATAGGAGAAGCCATCGCCGACCTCTCCGAGGACGTTCTCCACCGGGACCTCGACATCGGTGAAGTGCAGCTCGGAGGTGTCGCGGGCGTGCAGGCCGATCTTTTCGAGCCGCTTGCCGTAGCTGAACCCCTCGCTGTCGGTCGGGACGACCAGCAGGGTCAGTCCGGCCCGGCGGTCCTCGGGCGTGGCGGGGGAGGTACGGGCCACGACGATGCACAGCTCGGAGTTGAGCGCCCCGGTGATGAAGGTCTTGGAGCCGTTGAGGACGTAGTGGGCGCCGTCCTGCGACAGCTCGGCCTTGGTCCGGATGCCCGCCAGGTCGGAGCCGCTGCCCGGCTCGGTCATGGCGATGCACAGACAGATCTCGCCCGAGGCCACCCCCGGCAGCCAGCGCTTCTTCTGATCCTCGGTGGCCAGGCTCAGCAGATACGGCAGGGCGATGCTGGTGTTGATGGTGTAGTGGGCGAACGAGACACCGGCCGCCGCGGCGGTCTCCTCGGCGATGATCGCCTCGTACATGAAGCTGGTCTCGCCCGGGCCGCCGTACTCCTCGGGAATGCCGAAGCCCAGTACCCCGAGCGCACCGAGCCGGTGGAACAGCTCCCGTGGCGTACGGCGGGCGGCCTCCCACTCGGCGAAGTACGGCGTCACCTCCCGGGCGACGAAGTCGCGGACCACGGAGCGGAACGCCTCGTGCTCCTCGGTGTAGAC
>NZ_JBSGUP010000496.1:0-4277 GCF_053607985.1 Streptomyces sp. NPDC055078 | reverse complement strand
GTGCGCTTCATCAGCGTTCACTCCTCATCTCATACGGACGCATCCGCCGGCGGGCGCCGGCGGGAGGCGCGTCCGGTGCGGGTGGGCCGGTGCCGGGTCCGCCGGTCTCGGCACTCCTGCCCCGGCACCGGTGATCCGCGGCTCTACAGCAGTTCCAGGACGGTGGCGTTGGCCATACCGCCGCCCTCGCACATGGACTGGAGGCCGTAGCGGATGCCGTTGTCGCGCATGTGGTGGACGAGGGTGGTCATGATGCGGGCGCCGGAGCCGCCGATGGGGTGGCCGATGGCCATGGCGCCGCCGTTGGGGTTCATCCGCGCGTAGTCGGCGCCGGTCTCCCGCAGCCAGGCGAGGGTGACCGAGGCGAACGCCTCGTTGATCTCGTAGGCGCCGATGTCGTCCAGCGAGAGCCCCGCCTTCTTCAGTGCCTTGGCGGTGGCCGGGATCGGGCCCTTGAGCATGGTGACCGGGTCGGTTCCCGCGACGACGGCCGTGTGGATGCGGGCCATCGGGGTCCAGCCCTGTGAGCGGGCGAACTCGCTGGTGGTGATGAGCAGCGCGCCGGTGCCGTCGGAGATCTGCGAGGCGTTGCCCGCGGTGATGGTGCCGTCCTCTTTGAAGACCGGCTTCAGTGCGGCGAGGGCCTCCGGGGTGGAGCCGCGGCGCACGCCCTCGTCGGTGTCGAAGACCCGCTCGGAGCCGTCCGCGCCGGTCACGGTGATCGGGGCGATCTGGCCCGTGAAGCGGCCCTCGTCGATGGCGCGGGCAGCGCGGGTGTGGGAGTCGAGGCCGTGCCGGTCCAGCTCGGCGCGGCTGATGCCGTACTCGTCGGCGATCATCTGGGCGCCCATGCCCTGGTGGAAGCGGACGCCGTCGTAGCGGTCCCAGACGTCCGGGCCGTGCGGCTCGCCGTACTTGCCGTCGAGGGCGGTGAGGCTCGGCGGAACGGCGCTCATGATCTCCACGCCGCCCGCGACGGCGACGTCGCTCTGGCCGGAGATCACACCGGCGGCGGCGAAGTGCACGGCCTGCTGGGAGGAGCCGCACTGCCGGTCGATGGTCACCCCGGGGACGGATTCCGGCCAGCCGGCCGCCAGTACCGCGGACCGGCCGATGCAGCCGGCCTGCATGCCCACCGGGGCGGCGCAGCCCCAGATGACGTCGTCGACCAGGGCCGGGTCCAGGCCGGTGCGCTCCGCGAGGGCCTTGAGGACATGGGCGGACAGCGAGGCCGAGTGCAGCCCCGACAGCGAGCCGTTGCGCCTGCCGACGGCGGTACGTACGGCGTCGACGATGACTGCGTCGCGCATGGGTACTCCTTGGTGAGGGTGGGCGAGAGCCTTGGCGGCCGGGGTCCCGGGAGACGGCGGCCCTGGGAGACGGAGATCCGCACGGCCTCGCCGGTGGATGCCGCTGGATGCCGCGGACGCGGGAGGTTCCGCGGATGCCGGAGGTTCCGCGGGTGCCGAACGTACGCGACACCCGCCCCGCGCGCTCCCCGTCGCCGTGGCGCGGGACGCCCTCCGCGGCGGGGAACACGCCCGGCAGCCTGCCCGGCAGGCTTCGCACCCCGGTTGAACACGGCGAACACGGCGAACACAGCGAACATGGTGAGCACACTGCGGCGCACGGTGCGGACGTCCTCTCTTGCGGCGCGGCGGACCGGCCGGGAAAGTTAAGTTAATTCAAATTAGTTAGCCTGTCCAGGGCCCTCCAGCTGCCCCGACCCCTCGGCGAAAGCCGATGCCGACCGGTCGGGGACCAGTGGATTGCCCGGGGATCATGGGACTGCCGAGGTCCGGCGGCGGCACTTCGCCGTGGGTCCGAGCGATCGCCGGGCGCCGGTCCACGGCGACGGAATCGGGTCGAAGAGCCTGTACGGCCCGGAGTCCGGCAGTCGTCCGCGGTCGCGCGTTCGCACCGCCGATCGCCCGGCCCGACTGGGCGTCCGATGGTGCGTCCGGCTCGGCGAACCCCTGTCTTCCAGCGCATTCCTGGGCATCGGAGCCTGGGGCGACCACTCATCGCCCCGGGCGGCGAGGCCCTCCGGACGGTGTCGCGGCACCGTCGAAACAGCTGACGCGAGGGGATGGACAGGGAGTCTAGTGGCGATTAACTTGGTGGCGTCCGGGTGGCACCTTCCCCGGCGAGTGAAGGGTCTATCAGCCGTGTACCGAATCGGGTCCACTACAGACGGTGGCGAGCCAGCCGGCTCCCTGCTGCCGTACTCCTCGTGCGAGCTCGCCGACTTCCTCAGCCTGGAGCGGATCGAGGCCGATCTGTTCCGTGGCTGGTGCCACTCCGGAGTGCCCTTGCAGGCGTTCGGCGGGCAGGTCGTGGCCCAGTCGCTCGCCGCGGCCGGGCACACGGTGGAGTCCGGCCGGCCGGTGCACTCCCTGCACGGGTACTTCCTGCGGGCCGGGGACGTCCGGAGCCCCATCGTCTACGGCGTCGAGCGGCTGCGCGACGGCCGGCGGTACAGCTCCCGCCGGGTCACCGCCACCCAGGGCGGCAGGGTGGTCTTCACGCTGTCCGCCTCGTTCAAGTATCCCGAGCCAGAACAGCCGGAGCAGCGTGAGCAGCCGGAGCGCCAACCGGTCATGCCGGTGGTGCCGCCGCCCGAGGAGATCGCCGACGCCTTCGAGTTCTGGGCGACGCACAGCCCCGAGCAGCACCGTGAGGCGGGCCATGCGCAGGTGGTGTCGATGCGCGTCGTGCCGGAGCGGCCCGGCGCGGCGCCGATGGGCGGCTCCCGGGGGACCGGGCAGAATGTCTGGTTCCGCGCCCGCCGCCCCCTGCCCGACGATCCGCTGCTGCACTTCTGCGCCCTCACCTACTGCTCCGATCTCAGCCTGGGGCCGACCGCGGCTCTGGACTTCGAGACGCTCTACCCCCTCCGGTCAGGACCGTCGCAGGCGATCCTGGCCTCGCTCGACCACGCGATCTGGTTCCACCGCCCGTTCCGGGCCGACGACTGGCTGCTCTTCGCCCAGCGCAGCCCCTCCGCGAGTGACGGCCGGGGCTTCAATACGGGCGACTTCTGGTCCCGGGACGGCACGCTGGTCGCCTCCGTGGCGCAGGAGACGGCGATCCGCCGCGAGCCGAGCTGAATCGGCCGGCAGAAGAGAACCGGCAGAAGAGAAACCGCACAAGAAAGCGAGCACTCCCATGGGACAGTTGGACGGCCGAGTAGCGGTGGTCACCGGCGCGGGCGGCGGTCTGGGCCGCGAGCACGCGCTGCTGCTCGCCGCCGAGGGCGCCCGGGTCGTGGTGAACGACCTGAGCGACCCCGAAGCCGTGGCGGAGGAGATCGTCGCGGCCGGAGGAGAGGCCGTGGCGGTCGAGGGCAGCGTCGCGGACATGGCTGTGGGCGAGCGGCTGGTGGCCGCGGCCCTGGAGTCCTTCGGCGATCTGCATGTCGTGGTGAACAACGCGGGTGTGGTCCGCGACGCCATGGTGTGGAACATGACCGAGGAGCAGTTCGACCTGGTCCTCGACGTCCACCTCAAGGGCGCCTTCTCGGTGATCCGGGCGGCGGCCCGCCACTGGCGCGAACAGTCCAAGAACGGCGCCACCGCCGACCGGTCGATCATCAACACCACCTCGTCGGCGGGCCTGCACGGCAACGTCGGCCAGTGGAACTACTCGGCCGCCAAGGCGGGGCTGGCCGTCCAGGTGGTCAACGCCGTCGCCGAGCTGGGCCGCTACGGGGTGCGGGCCAACGCGATCGCCCCGATGGCCCGTACAGCTATGCTGGCAGGCAACCCGGGTTTCAGCGCCGCGGTCGCCGCACCCGAGGACGAGGGTGTGCTGGACCGCTACCACCCGAAGAACGTCTCCCCGCTGGTCGGCTATCTGGCCGGTGCGGACTGCCCCTTCACCGGTCAGGTCTTCTCGGTGACCGGCGGCCATGTCGGCCTGTACGGGGGCTGGTCGCTCGGCCACCGGATCGACGCCGACCGGCAGTGGTCGGTCGAGGAGCTGGCCGCCGAGCTGGGCGCCGACTCCTTCCCCAAGACGATCGAGACCACCCGGCAGCGGCTGATCCCGGTCGAGGGCGCCACGCAGTGACCGTCCGGGCCGGCTCGGGAACACCGGGCCCGGCCGTGCGCGCGGCTCCGGCGACGCCGGGCCCGCGGTGACCGACCGTGCGTGGGTCCGGGAAACCGGACCCGCCGTGTGCGACCGTTCCCCGGATCCCGCTCCCCCTCTTCCCCCCTCTTCCCGCGCCGCCCGGGGGGCGCCGGCGTCGGCCGCGTCGCCGGGGGGGCGGGCGC
>NZ_JBSGUP010000495.1:0-6170 GCF_053607985.1 Streptomyces sp. NPDC055078 | reverse complement strand
GGCCCGGGCCCGCGCGCCCGGCGCGAGAGCTGTCAGAAACGGCCTACGCCCGCCGGAAGGTGAGGCTCTCCCCCAGCGCGCCCGACCGCCAGAGGTCCTGGCAGGCGTCGGCCATCCGGTCGAGGCCGTCGACCACCGTGCCCCAGACGATCCCCGGCACCCAGCCGGTGTCGCCGTTGATCAGCAGATTGTTGCGCTCGTAGAACAGGGCGAGGTCGACGACGGTGGCGCGGCCCCGGTGGGCGGCCCGGTCGCCGTAGCCGTAGGACGCCGTGCCCAGCTGTACGGCCGAAAAGGTGAAATAACACAGATCACCCGGGATGGGAGTTACGGTCGGGTTCTCCAACGGGGGCTCCTGCCCGGCGAAGGCGGGCAGGAGGGTGTAGATCTCGTTGCGTGCGTACTTGGCGTGATAGACATCCCCGCCCAGCGGCAGCGCCTCCCAGACGGCGGCGCAGGTCAGCGGGGCCTTCTCGGTCAGCAGCCGGGCGGTGCAGCGGACATCGCGCCGTGCCAGCGAAACCTCCACGAAGCGGTCGGTCGGGTCGTCGGCCATGGGTACTCCGTACGTCGTCGGGTGGACCGTCGGGGTGCGGGGCCCGTACGGGCCCGTGTGGACATTCTTGGGCTGGAATTCATCCGCATACCCGGTTGTCTTCGGGGTAGCCGCGCGACCATGGCTCCATCACAGGGGAGAAGAAGACAGACGACCGACCAGGTCCCGCACCGCGGCCTGCGGCGGCGCTCACTGCTCGCCGGGGCCGCCGCTCTGGGAGCGGCCGGCGCCGTCGCTGCGACCAGCGCATGCAGCAGGGTGGCGACCGCCGATACCGGGGACGGCGGGCAGTTGCTGGACTCGCTGCGCGCGAAGGGGACCGTACGGCTGGGGCTGGCGGGTGAGCAGCCCTACAGCTATATCGGCAAGGACGGCAAGATGACCGGCTCCGCGCCGGCCATCGCCCGGCGGATCTTCAAGGAACTCGGGGTGGAGAACGTCCAGCCGTTCCCCACCGAGTTCGGTTCGCTGATCGCCGGGCTGAACTCGCTGCAGTTCGACTGTGTCGCGGCCGGGATGTACATCAACCCGGTCCGCTGTGAGCAGGTCATCTTCGCGGACCCCGAGTACCAGATGCTCGACGCGTTCATCGTGCGCAAGGGGAACCCGAAGAACCTCCGCACCTACAAGGACATCGCGAAGACCGGCGCGAAGATGGCGACCGGCGTCGGCTACGCCGAGATCGACTACGCCAAGGAGGCCGGGGTCAAGAAGATCACGACCCTGCCCGACCAGTTGGCGGGACTGCTCGCCGTCGAACAGGGGCGGGTCGATGTCTTCGTCGGCACCGCCGTCACCGTGCGCAACGTGGTCCGCGAGACGGAGACCACCAAGGCGGAGGCCACCGAGGAGGTCACCCCCTACGTGGACGGGAAACCGGTCATCGACGTCGGCGCCTTCGCCTTCCGCAGCCCGGAGACCATCCTCCGGGACGCGTTCAACCGCGAGCTGCACAAGCTGAAGCGAAGCGGTGAGCTGCTGGAGATCATGCGGCCCTTCGGATTCACGAAGGACCAGATGACCACCCTCACCGCCAAGGAGAAGTGCGGCCCATGAGCGAAATCAGCGCGGGTCTGTGGGAACTCCTGCTCAGCGGTATATGGGTCACGGTCCAGCTCACCGTCTACAGCGCCGCCCTCGCCGGGGCCCTGGCCTTCGTCTCCGGGCTGGCGCGCACCCACCGGCTGTGGATCGTCCGGTTCATCGCGGGCGCCTACTTCGAGATCTTCCGGGGCACCTCGGCGCTCATCCTGATGTTCTGGATCTTCTTTGTGCTGCCGCTGGGCTTCGGCTGGCAGCTCGTCCCCATGTGGGCCGCCGTACTGGCGCTGGGGCTCGGCTACGGCGCGTACGGCTCCGAGGTGGTACGCGGCGCGGTCAGCGCCGTGGCCCGGGAGCAGCGGGAGGCGGGCATCGCCCTGAGCTTCACCCCCGCCCAGCAGCTACGGAAGATCATCCTGCCGCAGGCGTGGCCCGAGATGATCCCGCCCTTCAACAATCTGCTGATCGAGCTGCTGAAGGGCACGGCGCTGGTCTCCATCATGGGTGTCTCCGACATCGCGTTCGGGGCCGCGCTGGTGCGCAACGCGACGGGTCAGAGCGCACCCGTCTACACGGTCATCCTGGTCATGTACTTCGTGCTCGCCTTTGTGCTGACGCGCGGTATGCGGGCCCTGGAGCGCCACGCGAAGGCGGGGATCGGGCAGCGCCCGGCCGCCCGCCCGTCACCCTTCCGGCGCAAGGCGCGGCCCGCCGCCCCGATCGCCGCCGAACCGGTCGCCGCCGCGCGTACCACCACCGGAGGTGAGGGCTGATGGAGTGGGACTGGTCCGCTGTCGAGGACTTCATGCCCCGGTTCTGGGACGGTCTGCTGGTCACCCTCCAGGCCCTGGCGCTGGGCGCGCTGCTCGCGTTCGCGCTCGGTCTGGTGTGGGCGGTGGCGCAGCGCTCCGGGCCCGCCGTGGTCCGCTGGCCGGTGACGGTCGTCACCGAGTTCATCCGCAACACCCCGCTGCTGGTGCAGCTGTTCTTCCTCTACTACGTCCTGCCCGAGTGGGGGCTGACGCTCTCCGCGATGGTGACCGGTGTCGTCGGGCTCGGTCTGCACTACTCGACGTACACCTCCGAGGTGTATCGCGCCGGGATCGACGGGGTGCCGAAGGGGCAGTGGGAGGCGGCGACCGCGCTGAGCCTGCCGCGCCGCCGGACCTGGGGTGCGGTGATCCTGCCGCAGGCGATCCGCCGGGTCGCCCCGGCGCTCGGCAACTACGTCATCGCGATGCTGAAGGACACGCCGATGCTCTTCGTCATCGGTGTGATGGAGATGCTCGGCGAGGCACGGCAGTTCGCGTCCCAGACCTTCCTGACGGTGGAGGCGTTCACCGTCGTCGGTATCGCCTTCATCCTCATCTCGTACCCGGCATCCCTTCTCATGCGAGCACTGGAGCGTCGCCTTGTCCGCTGACAGCAGTCTTTCGAAGGCCCCTGAGGGGCCCCCGACCGATCTGATCCGGTTCGACAACGTCACCAAGCGGTTCGGCGACAACACCGTCCTGGACTCGCTGGACTTCAAGGTCTACCCCCGTAAACATGTGACCCTCATCGGGCCGTCCGGATCGGGCAAGACGACGATCCTGCGGCTGCTGATGACGCTGATGAAGCCGGACGAGGGCACCATCACGGTCGACGGCCGCTATCTGAACCACGAGGAGCGGGGCGGCAAGCTCGTCCCGGCGAGCGAGAAGCACATCCGCGAGGTGCGCAAGAACATCGGAATGGTGTTCCAGCAGTTCAACCTGTTCCCCAATATGAAGGTGCTGCGGAACATCACCGAGGCGCCCGTGCATGTGCTGGGTCTCTCCCAGGACGAGGCAGACGAGCGGGGGCGCGAACTGCTCGACCTGGTGGGTCTGGGCGATCGCTGTGACGCCTATCCGAGCCAGCTCTCGGGCGGTCAGCAGCAGCGGGTGGCGATCGCCCGCGCGCTGGCGATGCGCCCCAAGGTGCTGCTGCTGGACGAGGTCACATCGGCGCTCGACCCGGAGCTGGTGGCCGGGGCGCTCGATCTGCTGCGCGACATCGCGACCACCACGGACATCACCATGCTCTGTGTGACGCACGAGATGAACTTCGCCCGGGACATCTCGGACTGCGTGATGATGTTCGACGAGGGCAAGGTCATCGAGTTCGGCCACCCCGACAAGATCTTCGGCGAGCCGGAGCAGGAGCGCACCCGGGAGTTCCTGAGCGCGGTGCTCTAGGGCGTGTCCGTGGGATCTCGCCGGGCTCGCGGCCGGCCGGGGCGGACGGCTGGACGGCTGGGCAGGGCGGACGGCTGGACGGGTGGCCGGGGCGGACGGGTGGCCGGGGCGGACGGGTGGGCGGACGGCTGGATCCGATCGGCCGGCTCGCACCCGGCTCGGTGCGCCGGAGCGCCACGGGCACGGTCAACCGGCCTGGACCATGCCTTGGGCATATGCCGTATGAATGCACCCCAGCGTGCGCGGCCCGCGTGCGCCCCTATTCTCGCCAACAGCCGTCCCTCCGGCGACCCTTGGCCGCTATCGTGTGGTACGGAAGCTTGCGGTGACGACCTGGCAGGGGGAGACCGTGGCGCTGAAGCCGGAGCCGACCGCCTCGTTCCACTCGGTGCAGTACGTATTGCGCGTCCTGGAGACGATCTCCAGGCACGCCGGGGGCGTCGCCGATGTCCAGATCGCCCGCGACACAGGTCTGCCGACCGGCCATCTGGCTCCCATGCTCACCATGCTGCGCCGCGAGGGCTATGTGGAGCAGCTGGCGGACGGCGCGTATGTGGTCGGCGACTCCCTGGTGCTGCTGGGCTCCGGGGCGGCCCGCCAGCAGGCGCTGGAGGACAAGCTCCATGACACGCTCACGGAGATCCGCGACTCGGTGGGCGCGGCGGTCTACCTCAGCCGGTACATCGACGGCGAGGTCAGAATCACGCAGTACGCGGACAGTCCGCGCGCTCCCAAGGTCAATGAGTACGTCGACTTCCGGTACGCGGCGCACGCCAGCGCGATCGGCAAGTGCCTGCTCACCCAGCTCGACCGGAACGACCGCCGGGACCATCTGGCCCGCCACAAGATCACCCGCTTCACCTCGCGGACGATCACCAGCGAGAAGCTGCTCTTCTCCAAGCTGGACAGCCAGCCGCCGACGGTCCCCATCCTCGACCTCCAGGAGTACGCGGTGGGCACGGTCTGCGCGGCGGTCCCGCTGACGGCGGGGTCGGCGGTGGGCTGCCTGGCGCTCTCCCTGCCCATCGAGCACGCACACCGGCTGCGCGCGGCGGCCGACAAGCTGAACCGCAAGGCGGCGCCCGTGGTGCTGTCACTGGTGCTCTAGACGACAGGGCTCGGGCCGCGCGGGCATGGTCCTCGGCCCGGTAAGGAACCACACCATGACCACCCCGCACGACTTCCCCCTGGAGCCCACCCCGATCCAGGTGTCCGACGGGGTCCTCGATGACCTGCGCGCCCGTCTCGCGTTGACGCGCCCGCCGCTGGACGAAGGGAACGAGGACTGGTCGTACGGGGTCCCGGACGGCTATCTCCGTGAGCTGGTCGCCTACTGGCGGGACGGCTACGACTGGCGCGAGGCCGAGGCGGCCATCAACGTCCACGAGCACTACCGGGTGAGCGTCGCCGGTGTCCCGGTGCACTTCATGCGCAAGCCCGGCCGGGGTCCGCGCCCGGTCCCGCTGATCCTCACCCACGGCTGGCCGTGGACGTTCTGGCACTGGTCGAAGGTGATCGGCCCCCTCGCCGACCCGGCCGCGTTCGGCGGTGACCCCGCCGACGCGTTCGACGTCATCGTGCCGTCCCTGCCCGGGTTCGGTTTCCCCGGCCCGCTCACCGGCTTTCCTGACATCAACTTCTGGAAGGTCGCCGACCTCTGGCACACCCTGATGACCGAGACCCTGGGATACGAGAAGTACGCCGCCGGGGGCTGCGACATCGGCGGGATCGTCTCCAGCCAGCTCGGCCACAAGTACGCCGACGAGCTGTACGGCATCCACATCGGCTCCGGGCTGCCGCTCGACTTCTTCACCGGCCCCCGCGCCTGGGACTTCGCCCGGAACCGGCCCCTCACCGACGACCAGAGCGACGGCGTCCGCGCCCGTATCATCGAGCTGGACCACCGCTGGGCGCCCCACCTCGCCGTGCATATGCTCGACGGCGCCACCCTGGCCCACGGGCTGAGCGACTCGCCCGCCGGACTGCTCGCCTGGCTGCTGGAGCGCTGGAACGCCTGGAGCGACAACGGCGGTGACGTGGAGTCCGTCTTCACCAGGGACGACCTGCTCACCCACGCCACGATCTACTGGGTCAACAACGCCATCGCCACCTCGATGCGCTACTACGCCAACGCCAACCGCTACCCCTGGGTCCCCGCCCACGACCGCACCCCGGCCGTACGGGCCCCGGTCGGCCTCACCTTCGTCACATACGAGAATCCGCCCGGCGTCCACACCGCCGACGAGCGCGTCCGGGCGTTCAAGGCCGGCCCGGGGGCCGGCTGGTTCAATCACGTCAACGTCAACGCCCACGACCACGGCGGCCACTTCATCCCCTGGGAGAACCCCGACGCC
>NZ_JBSGUP010000494.1:0-6182 GCF_053607985.1 Streptomyces sp. NPDC055078 | reverse complement strand
GAACCCCCGGCCGTGGAAACGGCCGGGGGTTCTTGCCGGTGCGCGATACTGGGATTGAACCAGTGACCTCTTCCGTGTCAGGGAAGCGCTCTCCCGCTGAGCTAATCGCGCGGGACGACCCGCCACACAGAAGTCATGCGGCCGGTGCGTGTGATGCGTGTGGTGCTTGTGCGGGTGGTGCCGGTGTGTGCGTGCGCGATACTGGGATTGAACCAGTGACCTCTTCCGTGTCAGGGAAGCGCTCTCCCGCTGAGCTAATCGCGCGGAGAATCCTGCTGGATCCAGTGGACGATACTGGGATTGAACCAGTGACCTCTTCCGTGTCAGGGAAGCGCTCTCCCGCTGAGCTAATCGTCCTTGGAGGTGGAGACGGGATTTGAACCCGTGTAGACGGCTTTGCAGGCCGTTGCCTCGCCTCTCGGCCACTCCACCCGGAGCGCGGGGGCTCGGGAAGATCCCCCACATCGAGCGGACGACGAGATTCGAACTCGCGACCCTCACCTTGGCAAGGTGATGCTCTACCAACTGAGCCACGTCCGCTTGTCATTCCCGGCCCGCTCTGCGCGGCCCGGTGACGTGTTGAACTCTAGCGGATTACTGAGCCAGCACAAAAACACGTTTCCGCAGCGTGCTGAGGTGTGTTCGCCCCGCAATGCCCCGATCCGTCTATGACCGACGGCCCAACCCCGCCGGTCATAGACTCGGAGACGTGCAGGACCTCGTTCCCCTGGCCCGCTTCGGGCGCATTGTCGCCACCGACCTCCGGGATGTCACCAGCGACCCCGAAGCCCTCGACTCGGCGGGCTTCTGGGCCGTCGCCGCCGACTTCGAGGGCGCTCTGACCTGCGCCCGCTTCGGTGACGTCCGTACGGAGCCGGTGCCGCGCCCCGCCCCCGGGCGCTGGCGGGGTCCCGCATCGGACGCGTGGACGTCATCGCTGGACCGGGCCGGCTACACCGCGGGCGTACGCCGGATCCGTGAGTACATCGCGGCCGGCGAGGTGTACCAGGCCAATCTCTGCCGGGTGCTGTCCGCCCCGCTGCCCGATCCGGCCGCCGCCGATGTCGACGCGCTCACCGCACTCCTGGCACGCGGCAACCCCGCCCCCTACGCCGGAACGATTCGCCTCCCCGGCCACGGCGTCGAGATCGCCACCGCCTCGCCCGAGCTGTATCTGCGGCGTACGGACGGAACGGTCGAATCCGGGCCGATCAAGGGCACCGGGCGCACCCCGGACGATCTGCTGGAGAAGGACCACGCGGAGAATGTGATGATCGTCGACCTCGTCCGCAACGACCTCGGGCGGGTCTGCGCCACCGGCACCGTGACCGTCCCGGCGCTCTGCGCGGTCGAAGTCCACCCGGGTCTTGTCCATCTCGTCTCGACCGTACGCGGCGAACTCGGCCCCAAGGACGGGTGGCGGCAGCTGCTCGACGCGACCTTCCCGCCCGGCTCGGTGACCGGAGCGCCCAAGATCAGCGCACTGAGGATCATCGAGACGCTGGAGACGGCGCCCCGGGGACCGTACTGCGGAGGCGTCGGCTGGGTCGACGCCGACCGGGGGACCGGAGAGCTGGCCGTCGGGATACGCACCTTCTGGATCGACCGGACCCCCGCCTCGGGCGCCGTGCTGCGCTTCGGTACCGGCGCGGGCATCACCTGGGGCTCGGACCCCGAGCGCGAGTGGGACGAGACCGAACTCAAGGCCGCCCGGCTGCTCGCGATAGCGTCGCAGACGTACGGCGGGGGGCGTATGGGCCAAGCGGAAGGATCAGCGGGATGAAGCTCTGGGTCAACGATGGACTGCGGGACGCCGACGACGCCCGGGTGTCGGTGCTCGACCACGGCATCACCGTCGGCGACGGCATCTTCGAGACGGTCAAGGCCGTCGGCGGACAGCCCTTCGCACTCACCCTCCACCTCGAACGGCTGACCCGCTCGGCGCACGGCCTCGGGCTGCCCGAGCCGGACCACGACGCGGTCCGCCGCGCCTGCGCCGCCGTACTGGAGGCGAATCCGATGGAACGCGGCCGGCTGCGCATCACCTACACGGCGGGCGTCGCACCGCTCGGCTCCGACCGGGGCACCGCGGGCCCCACCCTGGTCGTCGCGCTCGGCGAGGCCCGGCGCCGGCCCGACACCACCGCCGTGATCACCGTCCCCTGGACCCGCAACGAACGCGGCGCGCTGGCCGGGCTGAAGACGACCTCGTACGCGGAGAATGTCGTCGCGCTCGGCAGGGCGGCCCGGGAAGGGGCGTCCGAGGCGCTCCTCGCCAACACCGTCGGACGGCTCTGCGAGGGCACCGGCTCCAATGTCTTCCTGGTCATCGACGGCGAACTCCACACCCCGCCGGTCTCGTCCGGCTGCCTCGCGGGCATCACCCGCGCGCTGACCGTGCGGTGGGCCGGGGCCAGGGAGACCGATCTGCCCTTCGACGCACTGGAACGGGCCGAGGAGATCTTCCTGACCTCCAGCCTCCGCGATGTCCAGGCGGTGCACCGGATCGACGGCCGGCAGCTCACGGAGGCTCCAGGACCGGTCACCGCCAAGGCCATGCGGGTCTTCGACGAGCGCGCGGCGGCCGACCCCGACCCCACGCTCGGGTGACCCCTGAGGGGTGAGTCGTCCGGCGGACGGAACGCACCGTACGAAACGGGCCAACAGTGTCCAAGCCGGGCATCGCCCGGAGCGAACCCCGGCCTCCGTACGGGAACCGGGGTGTCGCGCGGCCCCGGAGCAGGTACAACACCCCTGATGACCACCACCCTGCGGCCGACCGGGCCGCTGCAGCACGAGGCGGACGGCGCGCAGTCACGCACGTACGAGGTATGCGTCAACAGCCGCCCCGTCGGCACGATCGAGATCGCCACCCTCCCTTCGGCTTCGGGCGAAGGCGCCGGCCCCCGGGGCGGCACCGTCCGCTCCCTGCGGATCGACGAGGCCGACCGGGGCCGCGGCCGGGGCACCGTCGCCGCCCTCGCCGCCGAGGAAGTGCTGCGCGGCTGGCGCTGCACCCGGGTCCAGGTGTCCGTACCGCCGGAGGCCGTCGCGGCCACCCGGCTCACCACCGCCCTCGGCTACACCGAACGCGGCCGGGACCTGGCCAAACCACTCGTTACGCCGCCGCCCGAGCTGCCCGGGGGAGTCACGGCCGGGCCGATGACCGAGTCCGAGTTCCGGCACTGGTGGACGGCGGGGCTGGAGAGACGCGCCAGGAGCCGGGCCGGGCACGGTCTCCCGCCCGCCGATGCCCGCGCCCGCGCCGAGGCCGAACGGGCCGCCCTGCTGCCCGACGGCCTCGCCACCCCGGGTGCCCGTCTTGAGGTACTCCGCCATGAGGGCACCGTCGTCGGTCACCTCCACCTCGGGCGGCGCGAGATCCGCCCCGGCGAACCCGAAGCCTTCGTCCACGACATCGAGGTCACCGAGGAGCGGCGCGGCCAGGGTCATGGGCGTTCCCTGATGCTGCTCGCCGAGCGCTGTGCGCTGGACGCCGGGACACCGCTGATCGGTGTGCGTGTCCGCCCGCGCGAGACCCCGCTGCTGCGGCTCTGCGAGTCGCTCGGCTACCGGACGACGGTCGTCCACTTCGCCAAAACGCTGCTCTAGGGAGTAGGGAGTGTCGTGAAAGCAGCGCCGTCCGCCCGGAGGGCATCCGCGCGCCGGGCGGGATGCGCCGGACCCGGCGCCCGGCGTCCGGCCCCCGGCTCCGGCGGAGGTGCCGGACCCGGCCCCCGGGCGGCGCGGTCGCGGGCGCCCGTCGGGTCTCAGTCCTTGAGGAGCCGGTCGGCGATCTCCTCGATCCTGGCCCGCAGTCCCTGCTGGCTCTTGCCGCCGTCGAGGCGCTCACCGCCGATGATGTACGTCGGAGTGCCGGTCACCCCCAGTGCCTTGCCCTCCGCGTGGTCCGCGTCCACGATCAGGAGGTGCCGGCCGTCGATCAGGGCGCTGTCGAACTCGTCGGGGTCCAGGCCCAGTTCACGGGCGGTCTCCACGAGGAACGGCTCGCCCTGGCCAGTCAGCTCCCTGACCCGGGTGAGCACCGCCTCGTAGTACTCCCGGCCCTTCCCCTGCGCGGCGGCCTCCTCGGCGGCCTGGGCGGCGGCGTAGGCGTGCCGGTGCTTCTCCAGGGGGAAGTGCCGGAGCCGGATGTCCATCCGGTCGCCGTACCGCTCACGCAGGGCGCGCACATCGTCGAGGGCCGTGCGGCAGTCGGGGCACTGGAGGTCGCACCAGACGTCGAGGACTGCGGTGCGGTCGGGGGAATCGCTCATGGGCCCAGTGTTCCAGCCCCCGGCCACCGCCCCCGATCTGGCCCACCGGCCCGGTGGTGACGGGGATGCGGTCCGCCGGACCTGGCCGGTATCCGGTCCGCTGCCCCCGGTGGTGACCGGGACCTGGGGATGATCCCGTCCCGGAGATCTCCCTGAAGTCCTGCGGGACCGTGGCCCCGGCGGCACCGGTCGGTGCAGGATGGAAGGGACGTAACCGCTCATGCCCGCCGAAGCCTGGAGGACCGGATGATTGCCGAGACCATTTGTTCCGCGGTGTCCGCGGCGGGCCTGGGCATCGCCGCGATCACGGCGTACCGCAAGCGTTTCCTCGCCGCCACCCGGATAGCCGCGTATGCCCTGGTCCCGCTGGGTCTGGTGCTGACCGGCGCCGTGGAGTGGGCGGTCGACACCGCCTTCAGCCCCACCGCTTGGGCCGGTTTCGGTCTTCTCGGCGGCTCCTGGCTGCTCTTTATGACCACCCGCGCGGTCGAGCGCCGCAAGGGCCTCGGGCGCAAGGACCGGAAGGCCGCCAAGGCCGCCCAGCGCGACGCGCTGGCGCCCACGGCCTCCACCCCCTCGCTGACCGGCACCGCCGCCCCGGCGGCCCGGCCCGCGTCCCAGCCCAAGCAGTCCAAGCAGTCCGCCGGCGCGGGGGAGGATTTCAGCGATATCGAGGCCATCCTGAAGAAGCACGGGATCTGACCCCAGCGCCGGCCCGGCGCCAGCCCGGCCCGGCACCGGCCGGTTCCCGCGCCTCAGGCCCCACCCGCCCCGGGGACCCCGTCGGCGGTACCGGCTCCGCCGGCGATCGTGGGGGGCGGCGGAGCCCGCGTATCCCCGGTGGCGTTGGACGGCATGGGCAGTGGGCGAAAACAGGTCATGGAGTGGACCGCCCGGACGGGGCGCCGGTGGGCGCCGGAGCCGCCGGGCGAGGGGTACGCGCGCCGGGCGCACGCCGCTCCGGGAGCGCCGGAGTGACCGCGCGCACCCGCCCGGAGGCCGGTGCGGAATGGGATGAACTCCCGCCACCCCGAAGCGTGTTGGTCGATCACCGGGGGGCGCCCTGCGTCATCATCACCCCGAGATGCTCGATACCTCCCGGGGCGAGGCCCCCGCACCGACGAAAGAGCCGCGAGGATGTCTGTTCGCGCTCTCCCAGCCGCCCCTCATGATCTTCCTGACGGTGATCGGCGTGCTGTTGCTCATGGCCGCTCTGCACGACCTGTTCCTGCTGTGAGCGGCCCCGCGCCGGACGGCCCGGCGGACGGCCCGGCGGACGGTAAGCGCCCGCTCCCCACGATCAGCCCGCCGCCTCCTTGCGCCGCGCGCGGTACGCGGCGACATGCAGTCTGTTGCCGCAGGTGCGGCTGTCGCAGTAGCGCCGTGAGCGGTTGCGCGACAGGTCGACGAAGGCACGCCCGCAGTCCGGCGCCTCGCAGCGCCGCAGCCGTTCCTGCTCACCGGCGACCACGATGAAGGCGAGCGCCATCCCGCCGTCGGCGGCGAGGTGGTCGGCGACGGAGGCGCCGGGCGCGAAATAGTGCACATGCCAGTCGTAGCCGTCGTGGTCGGTCAGCTGCGGGGTGGTGCCCGCCGCCGCCACCAGATCGTTGAGCAGCTCGGCCGCCACCCGGCTCTCGGACGCCGCGAAGATCTCGGCGAACCTGGCCCGTACGCCCTGCACCGCCCGGAGGTCCCGCTGCCCCAGCTCTCCCACATCGCTGATGCGGTGCCCGCGGACGAACGCGTCCAGTGCGACGACGTCGGCGAGCCCGTCGCTCTGGTCGCCCTCCGGTGCGGTGTTCACCAGATCGACCACCATGTCAAGGGCAAATCTGGTGTCGTGGGGGATCAGCACGAGTCGCTCCCTGGCCTGCTTGCGGGCCGGTGCCCGCCGAATTGCGC
>NZ_JBSGUP010000493.1:0-6189 GCF_053607985.1 Streptomyces sp. NPDC055078 | reverse complement strand
CCCTCGGAGGGCGGGGCGTCGGGCTGTCACCGGCGGACGATGCCCGGGTCTGCCCCCGGCTGCTGCACGTACCAGTCGTACGGCACGGTGACCGCCTTCGGGACGCCGTTCTCCTCGATGAGTTTGTGGTCCGAACCGCGCTTCCGTCGGCGCGGCACGTCGTGCGCGCGGGCGATGACCCGCACCTGTTCCTGGCTCCACGGCAGGTGCTCGGCGATCTCCGCGTTGGTCAGGGTGGGGCGGGCCTTCAGCTCGTCCGCGATGCACGTCTCCAACGTGGCGCGCGCCTTCTTCTCGTCGCCGACGGCCAGGTTCCAGGCGGCGAGGAGGTCGCGGAGCCGTTCGCTGAGCTTGTAGACGACCGGCTCGCCCTCGGTCTGGCGGTGGCGCTCGCGCGGCGGGACGCCCCGGCCGCCCATGAGCAGCCGCAGCATCTCCGCCGTCCACGGCAGGTGCTGGGCGAGCACGTTCAGGGTCAGCTGGCGGTCGTCCCTCAGCTCCTGGGCGATGCCCTCTTCCAGGGCCTCGCGAGCCTTCGGCTCCGTCTCGTCCACGGCCTTCTTCCAAGCGGCGAGGGAGTCGCGGAGCTGGTCGCTGGGCTGGTAGCCGCTGGGGAGCGGGCTGTCGGTGGTGGCCATGCCGAAAGTCTGGCACAAGGCAGCCGGGATAAACGTGAGCGTCAGACCCAAGGAATGGAAAAACCCTGCCTGACCTTGCTTTTTCTCGCCCAAACGAGTCTGGATAAAAGTGGGGCGGGGAGGACTGAGGACGACACACCAACCACCGACCCCGAGTAGCCCACCGCCCCACTCACCGACGGAGAACGGAGCACCCCGTGCGCAACTACGCCACCGCCCAGGCCCTTGGCTCCCGCACCGCCCAGTGCGACGCCACGGCCATCCACACCGCGCCCGACGGCGCCCGCGCCTACGCCCTGCTCGACGGCATCGGCGACTACCAGAGCGTCCGTACCTGGACCAGGACGGCCGCGCGGCGCGTGGCCCGCGCCGCCTCGCGCCGGGGCGACGCCGAGGCCGGGCTGCGCCACATCTACCAGGAGTTCGCGGCCGACCCCGATCGCCAGGACCCGTACACCCGGCGCTACATGGAGTCGGCTGCCGCGGTCGTGGTGGTCACCGCCCCCGGCCGGCCGATGACGGTCGCCTGGTGCGGCGACTCCCGGGCGTACCTGCTGGACCGGGGGATCGCCCGCCGGCTCACCGCCGACCACAACGACCGTCGGGTCCACCCGCCGATCGCGACGTACCCGGAGGGCGGGGACCGGAACGTGATCACCTCATATCTCGGCAGCGCGGACGCCGACGAGGAGCTGATGAGCCGGTTCGGCCACCCGGCGATCGAGACGGCCACCGTCAGTCTGGACGGGCCTTCTCGGCTGGTGCTGGCCTCGGACGGCGCGTACGAGCCGCACATGGACGCCGGGCACGACCTCTACGTGGAGCTTGCCGACGAGCCGCTGGATGAAGTCGCCCGCGACTTCGTCAGCCGGGCGGTCGCGACCTCACTGCGGACCACGGCCGCGAAGGACCCGGGCGGGCCCTATGCGGACAACGCCAGCGTCCTCCTCGCCGACCTCGCCTGAGCGCTCCCTCGGCGCCCGGCACGGGCCGCCGGACGCCGAGGATCGCTTGACCATTCTTTGACCAAATAAATTTGGATAATCGAGTTACCGCAGATGTATTTGGTCAATGAAGAAGGTGTCACCCACTCACCACCACCCCCCAGGGAGTCGCCATGGCCACCACCGAGACCGAGACCCGGTGCACGAAGTGCGGTCGGCGACTCCGCAACGACAGCCCCGACGGGCTCGGTCCGAAGTGCAGGAGGAAGGTCCGCAAGGCCACCCGCTCCACGGAGCTGGACCAGTACAAGACACACCTGGTCGACAAGGCGGCCGAGCTGCTGGAGCAGGGCGGGATGGTCCCCCTCCGCGACACCGGCAAGAACGCCGTCTACCTCGCGGTCAGCAGCGACGGCCTGGAGGTCTACCGGACGGCACGGGCGGCCTGCACCTGCCCGGCCGGCCTGCGCGCCACCTACATGTGCGCCCACCGGATCGCCGCCCACGTGCTGGCCCTGGCCAGCTGAAAGGACCGCCACATGGCCAACCGCGTCACCCGCTGCGAGGACTGCAGCGACCAGATCGAGATCGATGACGACGGCTTCCGCACCCTCTGCGGATGCGACGTCGCCGAGTAACCCACCCCACCACCAGGAGGACCGCATGACCAGCAACACCGAAAACGTCGCCCGCCGCCTCGACCTGCTCGCCGGCATCGTCCAGGACCGCGCCCACCACCCGCAGCCGTACCTGATCAACCGGCTGGTCGGCCTCCTCAAGAGCGCGGTGGCCACCGCGGCGGTCGCCCCGCTGGAGGACGGCAGGAGCGTCCCGGCCGTCACCCTGGACGCCGTGCAGGAAGCCTCGGACCTCATGGAGGCCCACGACTTCCACATCCCGGCCTCGATCCTCGGCTACGTCCTGGCGCCCGCTCTGGGCGACGTCCCGCCGATGAAGGCGCTGAACGCGGTCACCGAGCAGCTGGCCCGCCGGGACTTCGAGTTGCAGAAGCGCCGGAACACCGTCCTCCACGGCGACCGGCTGAACTCGGAGGACGACGAGTCCGTGGCCTGGGCGCTCCGGGCGCTGGTGAGCATCCTCTACAAGCACGACCGCCTGGCCGCCGCGGTCACCGTCGACAACGCCCGGCCCTGCAACCAGGGCCTGACCCCGTTCCACCTGATCGCGCTCCAGCAGCAGGCCAACAAGGCGGCGGCCAAGGCCGGACCGACCGACGGGGCGAAGCTGATCGCGGCGCTCGGCGCGTACTACATCCCCGCCTTCTTCGCCGAGGACTGCGGCGTCTCCTACATCCTGGTGGGCGTCGACCAGACCACCGACGAGGGCGACGCCCGCACCGGCCCGAAGGTGTTCCTGCACTCCGGCGAGAACGCCGACCGCAGCCCGGCCGAGCACGACGAGCCGTGGACGGCCGCCCTGTACGACGGCGCCGGCGAGTACGTGAATCAGCTGTTCACCGCGCAGGCCGGCCTGACCATCGAGGCCGAGTGCGCGCACGCGGCCCTGTGCCTGGCGACCTGGCTGGCCAACCACGCCGACCGCTACCGCGTCTGACCTCCCCTCACCCACCGTCCCGAAGGAGAACGCCATGTCCGACCACGCCGTGACCTGCCAGCACCCGGTGCCCACCCACTTCGCGATGCCCTGCGTCCGCTGCCTCCTGGACAGCAGGCACTCCCAGGCGATCGTCCTGATCAGCGCCGCCAGCGGCCAGGGGCTCGCGGCCTGCACGGAGCACCGCGAGACGACGGCCACGATCGTCCCCCAGATCCAGGCCGACGACGACAACGCGCTCCGGGTGCTGTTCGGGATGCGGGAGCTGCCCGAGCCGGCCGGGGCCGGCCGCGCCTGACCGGCCACACCTTGACGACCCTTTGACCAAATCACCTTGGTTTACGAGGGTAAACCAACCGAACTTGATCAATGAATGAAGTGCGACACACCACCCCCACCACCCCACCGAAAGGGCACAGCACATGTTCCACGAGACGGTCACCCACGCCAGTGGCGAGAGCAGAGGCCACGCCAGCGAGGCCCACGGCCTGCTCCTCCTCCGGCGCGCGCTCAAGCGCGGGCACGCCATCCAGGCCACCCCGGCCGGTGGGTCCAGCATCACCTGGTCGCGCATGGGCCACGGCGGCCGGGCGGTTGTCCGCTCGATCACCCTCACTCCCCAGACCCCGGTCGGCGCCCTCACCAACGACACCGTGCGGGACCTGGGCGTCATCGACAGCACCGGGACCGCCCGGTACGACCTGCGCGACGGCCGCCGGATCATCGCCGCGGGCCTCTTCGAGATCCCGGCCCTGACGACCGCCCGCTACCGGGCCCGGAGCCTCGTCACGGCCGACCGCGCCGACCGCGTGCGCCTCACCCTGACCGCCCACCTCGGCCTCCTCGCCCGCGAGCACCAGGCGGGAACCGACACGGGCCTGTGCGCCTGCGGCCTGCTCACCGTCTGCCCCGCCACCCCCGAGGAAGCCCGCTCCCTCACCCGGCGCCACCGCGAGGCGGTCGCCGGCGAGTTCGTCAGCAACCTCTCGGCCGCCTTCGCCGCGGCCGTCGCCGCCTCCTGACCCACCGCCCCCCGAACGGAACGGACAAAGCCATGAGCACCAGCATCCTCAACCGCATCGTCATCGATGGCACCGGCGGCGACATCATCCGCATGGCCGACGGCCAGCGCATCACCCTCACCACCCGGCCCGGCTCCCCGCTCGGCATCGACGAGGTGTTCCTGTGGCCCGGAGTCGACGCCCCGTGCAACGACAGCTGGGCGAACGAGGACTCGATCGAACTCTGGCTGACGGTCGGCGACACCGGCCAGGAGGCGGGCCGCCTCTTCTACGAGGTCCCCGTGGAGGACGTCCGGGCGCTCATCGAGGAGCACGGCGGCGAGCACGCCGACCAGACCCCCGCCACCGAGGCCGAGATCCGCGAGCTGGTCGCCAAGCACTCGTCCTGACCCACCCCGCCGGTTGTCCGGACGTGTCCGCCTAGACCTCGGACACGTCCAGACGCCCGGCCAGACCGTACAGGAGAGCCCGATGAAGGTCACCAGGAGCATCGTGCGCGGCGTCCACGCGACGGCCGCCACCCTCATCCTCGCCGACGACGTCCAGGCCGAGCCCCGCCACCTCCGGGCGGCGGTCAGCAAGGCGACCAGCAGTCGGCACGGAGACGAGGCGTTGTCGGACCAGACTCTGATCCGCCGCAAGGCGCTGGAGGAGGCGCCCGAGTGGTCTTGCCGGTGGACCCGCAAGGACCTGGTCGACGCGCTGCACCGCTCCGGCCGTGAGGGCCTGGACCTCGCCGAGCTGGTCGGCGCCCGGTACGCGGTCGCGGCGGGCCGGATCTGGTGCCACGGCTCCTACAGCTCGTCGCGCGTCATGACCGAACTCCCCCGGAGCAAGGGGTTGTCCTACGGCGGGCGCCCCTGGCTCTGGCTCTGGCCGGACGACGACAGCCAGATCGACCCGAACGTCGTCCGGGCCGCGTACGCCACCTGACGCCGGACACGTCCGGACAGCTTGTCCGGACAGTGTCCGCCCAGGTAGAACCCCATCCCCCGCCCGGCCGGACGACCGGAACGGACAGTGTCCGGACAGCCCCCGGCGGCACCCACGAGGCAAGGAGCACCACCCCCATGGAGGCTACCCAGGTCACCCCGGAGCGCTACGGCGGCGAGCCCCTGTACGCGGGCCTCGCCCGCGACTACAGCCAGCGGGAGCGGCCGTTCACCATCACCGTGGCCGGGCCGGAACGCTACGACGGCGGGCGCCCCACCACCTACGTGGTCGACGCCTGCTCGACCGAGAAGGCGTGGGCGCAGGTCCTCGCCTGGCACATGGCGGCCGAGGAGACGCCCGACTGCTTCGTCCTCGAAGACGGCTCCTTCGAGGGAATGCCTGGCGGGACGGCCGGCATCGACTGGAGTGACCTCCGGCCGGAGCACCGGCGGCAGCGCGCTCTGGACGACCTGGCGGACGAAGCCACCGAGCTTGTCCGCGCCTTCGATGAGGCCACCCGCGCGCACATGGGCCCGGACGGCGAGGTCCAGGCGGAGCACCGCCCGGCGTACGAGAGGGCGGTCTCGCAGGTCCGCTTCGACGGCTGGACGATGGTCCGCGCGCTGTCCGCCGCCCGACGGCCGGGGCTGACCCCCGGCGGCCCCGTCCCCGCCCCGGAACGGGGCCCGAAACTCCCCCAAACTTCGTTGCATATCAGAGTTACCACAGAGGCGTTTGGTCAATGAAGAAGGTGTAACAACCATCACAGAATAGGAGGAAACGCCATGGCCCACACCGATCAGCGCTGGCGGATCCGCTACAGCTACCCGGCACCGGCCGCCGCCTGGTGGGCGAAGGACGGCCTGGAGAAGAACTCGACCTTCCTCAACAACGGCGAGGAGAGGCTGACGCCGGAAGAGGCCGCCGAGATCGTCGCCCGCCAGTTCCGGCACGAGGGCCCGCTGACCGACATCACGGTCTGGCAGGAGACCCCCGAGGAGCGCGACGCCCGCCTGGCCGCCAGCCGGCGGGGCATGGGCGGCGCCAACTGACCACCCCGCCACCGCGGCCCGGCAC